>CANHLB010000015.1 GCA_947461335.1 Burkholderiaceae bacterium
ATCTGGGCAGTCAGAGCATGGGGACTCAAAAAGTTTAGGCTATTCAAAAAGCTAAGATAACCGACCTCGTTTCTAAGAGCAATAGCTTTATCCGGATAATGGGTCTGCCACTCCTTACTCAGCTCATTAGTCAGATCTAAACCCCTTTTAGGCAAAGCGCTAGAGAGTAAATCAGCCTCAATCAATAGCATTGCTAAACAGTCTTGATGATTTGGTTCAGCAAGGGAAACTCGATCTAGTTGGTTTTGATAAAAAGCATGGTCGGTTGCCAAAATCCATGGGCTTACCGACTCGAGTACCGACTCACACAAACCCCGGTCAGTTGATGAGTCTTTCAAGTGCTGTCGGAGGAGGTCCAAGCTATTTTGTTCAATTTCATAAGGCGTCTGATTAATTAAACCTGGATGCTCAAAATCATGAGCAATCGCAGCATAGAGCAGGAGCCAACACTCCTCTGGAGAAGCATACCAAGGATTTTTTGCTCGCTGACTATCAGGCCATGTTTCTTGCTGTAATAGTAAATAGGAAATCATCAAACAAACATCTTTGAAGTGGCTTCGCGAATGATAAGCAGGCTCAGAATGCGCTATAGCGAAGTGATCAATCTTTGTAGCAAGTTCATCGCAAAGTTTTTTAAAGGGATTACCGAGAAAATCTTGGGCAATCCAGAATGGAGTTTGAAGTAGGGCCTTAATGAATGGCCTGAAATCCCCGTTGCTGCTCTCAATTAGATCTAAAGTGGCGTCCAGGAACTGGGCGGAATGAGGAAGTCTCTTGAGATCTAAAAGATCACTTATTACACTTCTGGTATCTATGGAACTATTTTGCATCATTATTGAATATATACCAGGCTATGAAATCACGAGTGTTGTTTAAAGCAATACTCCTTTCACTAGTGATTCTTTTTGTATGCCACTTGCTAGTACACGTCCAATTCAACGGATACTTTAGTGCCTTGCAAGATGATTCCCCCTCTGTCACCAGGAATGGTTGAACCCCACCTTGGTTCAAAATAACTTGGTAGGGGTCTGCCCTGCTTGGGGGCTATCCAGAGTCTTAACAGATGTCTTTGACGCTCGGGCTCCGGCCAATTTTCAAAGTCATTTCTCGAATGCAAAATTTGATGGTTGTGCAATAACTGAATATCACCAGGCTCAAAAGCCATAGGCAAAACAAAACCGGGTTCAGCCAATATTTCATCAATCAAATCCATGACAGAAATTTGCTCGCTTGTTAACCTCGGTGCCTCAGGGAAATTGGCTTGAGCAGCCTCGATATATTGACGGATATATACACAAGATAAGATATTCTCATGCCAAGTAAAAATAGGCATGTCATACCAAGGGTATAAGCCATCAGGAACTTCTCCACGCCGATCTGTTGCATAAGGAAGAAACAATGCTGGTAATAAATCAGGACGGCGCCGGGCTATTTCATTGTAAAGCGCCATCGAACTAGCAATAAAGGATTCCCCACCGAACTTTGCTTTTTGTAAACAAAGTAAACCCACAAAATCTGCTGAGTCAGTATGAAAATCTAATTTTTTATTCGTTTGATAAAACCTTCCACTACCCTTGCTCATTTGAATACCTTGGTCACGCACGTGTCCAAGCAAGTGCCCTTTAGCATTGCTACTCCGCAAGGCTCCAAGATGTACTCCAATGCCCATGTAAATAATGGAAGATAGTTTTATACCTAAATCCTGCACTGGAATACCACGCAATAAAAGAAAGCCTCTACCATTTAGTAATTGGCTTAAGACTTCCTCTAAGAATGGTTTGACCTTGCTTAAGGGGAAAGTAGCTGGCGATATATCCTCTAAAGGGTGGTTCAGAGATTGAAAGTATTGCGCAGCATTAACTAGCTCATCAATCTGGGCTTTAGTCCATTGAATATGCCATTGATCTTTTTTGGCCAACATTTCCTGGCCAGTCCAGACACAAGGCCCGCTCACTGATTTTGGATATGCTTCAATCTTCTGAAAATCCACTATCTCTCCTAATTAATCTTATCAACTAAATCTAATCGTTTACCCAAATTAAAATAGGTTTCATATTGTTGTTTGGCAAACTGTTCGGCATCACGATTTACTTTGATATAGGGTACAGAGCCCATTAATTCCGTAGCCGCACGCCAATTTGCATTTTTATCGAGCGATGCAATCGCCTCTGTTAATTTATCTAAGACAGCCTTTGGAGTCCCAAGCGGTGCATCAATGCCACTCCAACCAATAATTTGCTCCATCCTTTCGAGCCCCAATTGATTGGCAGTGGGCACATCAGGCAAATCTTTATTGCGAGTTGGTGTAGTTACTAGCAAAGCACGCAATTTACCAGCTTTAATTAGGCTCAGCATCGTACCAATACTCCCGCAAGAAAAATCAATCTGTCCAGCCATGAGAGCAGTCACTGCTTCATTGGTGCCCTTGAAAGGGACCTGTTGAGGTATTTTTTCGCCAAGATTAAGTAAGGTAAACAATAGGCGCGGTCCCATATCATTAGTAGTGGCAGTGCCTGCGGTGCCGTAATTCATACTCGGGCCTCGTGTTTTGAGGGCTTGAGCAAATTCATCATAATTTTTATACGGGGAATCCTCTCGAACCACGCATCCATAAGGATTGATCTCTAGAATGCCCACGGTAATAAAGTCATCCCATTTATATTTAGTCATGCTTGGCGAAATAGCTGGCAAGATGGATTGCGAACCTGGGCGGGATAACAATAAGGTATAGCCATCAGGAGCTGCTCTTCTTACAAAGTCTGAGCCAATTACACCACTTGCCCCTGGACGATTAACGACAATAATACTTTGACCTAGTATTGAAGATGCATGATTAGCAAAAGCACGCGCAGCTAAATCTGAATCTCCTCCTGCTGCATATGGTGCAACTAAAGTAATAGGACGATTTGGGTATGGTGCTTGCGCAAATGCATTATTGAGAATAAAGCAGTAGGCACAAACGCCCATCATCTTATAAAAATATCTGTGCATATTCACTCTCTGGGATTAAGATTGAAGCCTTGAATCAACATTGAAAGATTACATCGAATTAAGAAGTAGCAATTTAAATATCTCTTAGGGGTTATCCCTTATTTTTAACTCATTACTAATCAAGCCGCATGATCTTGCGCTATTTTTATGTCTTTAACTTCTAATGTAATTTCAAAACGCGGCGCTGACGTAATAGTCGAGACTTTCAAGCTAGCGGGGGTAAAAACCATCTTCACGCTATCAGGCAATCACATCATGCCTATTTTTGATGCGCTAATTGATAGTGGTATTCGCTTAATTCATACTCGCCACGAGGCTGCTGCCGTTCATATGGCTGATGCTTACGCTCGCTTAACTGGAGAAGTCGGCATTGCTTTAGTTACTGGTGGGCCGGGACATGCAAATGCCATCTCTGCTCTCTACACAGCAAAAATGGCAGAGTCGCCCGTCATATTAATTTCTGGACATGCTCCTTTGTCACAGTTAGGTAAGGGTGCTTTTCAAGAGATGGAGCAAGCTGAATTAGCAAAGCCTATTGCAAAAGCTTCATGGCTTAGCAACTCGATCGATAGCCTTCCATTTGATTTTGCAAAGGCAGTAAGCATTGCTAAATCTGGGCGCCCTGGAGTGGTTCATCTCAGTATTCCAATAGACTTATTAGAAGCTCAATATCCTCCAACATTCAAGCTCCCTACTGAAAAAGATTTTCTCAGCGCTAAAGAAGCCTTACCTAAAGATATTATTCAGAACATATTACAAGTTCTGACGAGTGCTAAAAAACCTTTAATACTTACTGGCCCGCAAATGCAATCTAAAAGTGGTCGATTGCAATTAACTCGTCTTGAAAAAGCATTGGGAATACCAGTCATTGGCATGGAAAGTCCACGAGGCATCCTAGATCCCTCTTTAGGCTCATTTGCGCAAGTCTTGGCACAAAGTGACTGCGTTTTACTCCTTGGAAAAAAGATCGATTTCACAGTCAAATTTGGTCAGTCGCCTGCTTTTTTAGATACCTGCCAATTTTTGCAAATTGATCCTGATCCAGTAGAAATCAAAAAAGCAAAAGTCATGCTTGATCAGAAATTAGTACTAAGTTGTCAGGCTGAAGTAATACCTATGATAGAAGCTCTTATAGAAATGGGTAAAACAAATCATGCCTATGAAGATTGGTGTGCAATCGTTCATCAAGCGATTAAATATCGTCCCGAATCTTGGTTAACAGCTTCAGCTTCACAGGGGTTTGTCCATCCTGCCAAAGCATTCGCACAAATTCAATCGGTTCTAGATTCTCATCCAGACTCAGTGTTGATCTGTGATGGCGGAGAAATTGGCCAGTGGGCACAAGCATGCTTGCATGCACCCCACAGGATTATCAATGGAGTGGCTGGTGCAATTGGTGCAGGGATACCTTTTGCTGCGGCTGCCAGCCTAGTTAAAGATGGGGCACCTATTGTGGCGGTAATGGGTGATGGAAGTTTTGGCTTTCATTGTGCCGAAATAGATACTGCAGTGAGATACGACTTACCTTACTTACTAATCATCGGCAATGATGCGTGCTGGAATGCTGAGCATCAAATTCAATTAAGAGAGTATGGAAAAGATCGAGCGACAGGATGCGATCTACTGCCCACTCGTTACGATGATGTAGCAAGAGGCTTTGGTGGTCATGGTGAATCTGTAAATGATCTTGCTAATCTTCTACCTGCCTGTCAGCGCGCCTTAGATAGTCAATTACCAGCTTGTATCAATATGATGATTCCAAGCTTAGCAGCACCTAATTTAAATCCTTAGAGCAAAAGAAAAACCCCCCGCTAGTACGGGTGGGCTCACTTTGCTTGAGCATGGGAGCAAAGCATTGTGAGCCTAGGTTAACGAGTTAATCAATACCAAATCTAAACTTTATAATTGAAATTAGGGTCCCGCTTCTCTTTTAAAGAAGCTAAGCCTTCTTTGACTTCCGGCCCATTAAAACTTAACAATTCCAAAGTTGCCGAGTTATCAAAGATTGGTCCAGCCATGCGAAACCAATTATTTAAAGCATATTTAGACCAGCGAATAGGTCGTTGGGCTCCCTTGGCTAATCTTGCAGCCACCTCTTCTGCCTTGGCTTGCAATTCTTCATCCGGTACGCACATAGAAACTAAACCAATACGTTCGGCCTCCTCACCCATCACCGGCTCGCAGGTTAATAAATAGTACTTTGCTTTAGCCATTCCACAAAGTAAAGGCCAAATCATTGCAGCATGATCACCCGCTGCCAAACCTAGACGCGTATGTCCATCAATCAATCTAGCAGATTTTGCAGCGATTGAAATATCGGCCATTAGTGCCGTAGCTAATCCCGCGCCAACTGCTGGACCCTGTATAGCAGATACTATCGGCTTAGAGCAATTAATCATGTTGTAGCAAAGATCTCGAAATTCTCGTAAAGCTTCTGCCTGCATTTCATAGTCGTTGATAATCTTTTCAACCATACCAAAGTCACCGCCTGCACAGAACCCTTTCCCTGCTCCACAAATAATGGCTACATTAGTCTCTTTATCCTTATCAACATCAAGCCAAACTCTAGAGAGCTCTCCATGAGCCTCCCAAGGCAGCGAATTTAATTTCTCAGGCCTATTAATCGTAATTCTTAGGACCCTATCAGAAGGTCTATCAAATTTTAAGTATTGATAGTTTTCATATAATTTCATTTAGTTCTCCATCCTTATAAAATAATTACACTGTAGTTTGTGTTGAAGCTGTTATCTCTTTAATTGAAGATTTAGGCAAAAGCATGACCGAATCAATTATTTTTTTAATCGCTTGCTCACTGATTAGCTCGCTGCAATTATCTGAGAACTTCTCTAATAAAAGCTCCTGGGAAATCGGATTATCAGGGTGTCCAATATTAATATCTAAGCGCTCAGTGATGATCATTCCATCCTTTAACGTTACCAACAAATGCCCTGGAAATGTTTTTGGAAACATCGTTGTTGACGCATCAGCGCTTTCATAACTCACTAAATCTGAGATAGCTTCAATATCACTTCGATTAAGATTTTTTAAGACAAAAGTATTGTGATTTATTTTTTTATCTAACAACTTTGTAGCAAGTAAAAATGGCAGGCTAAATTTAGCTCCATACGTAGTCACTGGACGTAATTTTTCAGCAAATGGCTCGCAGATTAAGGCTTGCTCAATTTCTGGAACATAACACTTGATGGCAGAAATTGCTTCAACCTGAACCCCTTTTTTAAGTAAGTTGCCTATGCAATCAATAAAGGCATGCGCAAAGTGACAGCAAGGGTAGGGCTTAATAGAAATTCGTGTTGTTTCCCATGTTTCAAATAATGAGTTTGTTGCTAATGACAAATCACATTCATCAAAGATGCCATAGGTTTTAAAAATACCATCACGCCCTTCAAATACAGAATGCGGTCCTGTCATGCCGTTTTTCGCAAATCGGGTTGATAAAATACCCGAGAAAGCGCTCCAACCTGCGTGCATACTTTTAGATGATGAGCTATTAGATAAGTATTCATTGATACCAGAAGTTTGACTTCCCGCTAAACCAAGTGCATTAATAATTTCATTTTCACTTAAATGAAGTAACTTTGAAGCTGCGGCAACTGCACCAAAAATCCCAGCGATAGAGGTTGTGTGAAAGCCTCTCTTATGGAAGGTTCCCCTGGACGCCAAACCAATTCGAGCAGAAACCTCCCAAGCACCAATAAATGCTGTTAAAAGTTCTTCTCCAGATGAATTGAGCTCCTCACCCAAAGCAAGTACAACTGGCGTAATGATAGTGCTGCCATGAACAATGGAATCGGTATGAGTATCATCAAAATCAAGGCAATGAGCAGCGATCCCGTTGGCTAAAGCAGCATATTCAGTTGAAAGTTTTACCTTGGAACCCAAAACTGGTATGAATTGTGCGTTCTTATTTACCTCAAGCAAACCTTTTAAAGAATTGACTGCATTCTCATGTGTTCTTCCTCGAATTGCAACACCAATCGTATCTAAAATATGGCGCTTAGCGCTGAGGATAACTTCATCTGGGATCTGCTGATAATTTAATTGAACTAAAAATTCAGCGTATTGTTCTGCAATTGTTTTCAAGGTATACAAATATTAAATTATTTTCGAAAATTTGCCGGGCGCTTTTCTTTAAACGCAGCAATTCCTTCATCTCTTTCGTTACTTGCTAGAGCTAAAGCAAATAATTTATTTTCATAATCAATTCCTGACTGCAAATCTAAGTCTAGACTCTTAAGAACTGCATCTCGTGCAAGCATCAAAGAAATGGGTCCTTTACTTTGCCATTTTTTACACAATGACTGCGCTACATCCATCAACTCTAATGGGGCACAAACTTTGTTTATTAAGCCGATTCGCAGAGCCTCATCTGCTGAAATAGGTTCACCTAGCGTAATTAATTCCATCGCCCTACCCAGGCCAACAAAACGAATTAATCTTTGGGTACCGCCGCTGCCAGGTATGACGCCTAAATTAATTTCAGGAAGCCCTAGGATTGCGTTATTAGAGGCAATTCGTAAAGTGCATGCTAAAGCTAGCTCTAGACCAGCGCCCAAACAATATCCATTAATGGCAGCAATAGTAGGGATCCGCATAGTTTCAATTAGACGGGGTAACTCACGTCGTAGCTGTGCTTCAATTGAAAGCTCTTTAGCAGGTGTTCTGGTAGCCACCTCATTGATATCAGCACCTGCTGAAAAAGATTTATCTCCATCCCCAGTAATAATGATGGCGTCAGCCTCATCAAGTGACTCTATTTTTTGCAAGCACGCCATTAATTCTTTTCGCAACACAATACTCATTGCATTTCTTTTTGGGGGATCAGTTAATGTAAGAATCGCAATTCGATCCTTAACTGAGTAAGCCAATAAAGAATTTGAGATATTAGACATTCTGGACTCCACTTAAATCGGCTTTAACGGTTTTACCACCTGCATTTTTTGGTAAAAACTCTCGAAACTCAACATACCGCGGTTTTTTAAATGCTGCAATACGCTTTTCACAAAAAGTCTGTATTTCACCTATTTCAATATTCACATGGCCGCGGGTTACTAAATAAGCCTTAACGGCTTGACCCCATTTGGGATCATCAACCCCCACTACTGCAGCATCGAGAATATTTGGATGGGTCATTAGAACTTGCTCAATTTCTGCAGGATAAATATTGATGCCACCACTAATAATGACATCATTTAGTCTGCCTGCAAGATGTAAATATCTCTCTTCATCTAAAAAACCATAATCTCCAGTGTGGTACCAGCCCTCTGTGAAGGCCTCCACGGTCTCCTTTGGTCGATTCAGATACTCAGTCATAGCAGAAGGATTAATACACCAAACCTCGCCCACCTCTCCAGTAGGGCATTCCACACCGTGAATGTTCATTATTTTTAGTTTGACGCCACGAAATGCCTGACCAACTGATTCTGGCTTTCTTAATTGATCTTCAGGGCGGAGAACAGACATGCTATTGGATTCAGTAGATCCATAATAATCAAATAATTGCTTGCTAATTTTGTCAAGCACTCGCATTTTTGTATTCATTGGAAGCGGCGACCCACATGTCACAACTCGCTTTAGGTTTGTAGAAGTTAAATCCTGCTGCTGCTTCTCTAATTCCTCCACTAGCATTGTGAGAATTGTAGGAACTGCCAAAGAAGATGTGATCCCTTCAGCGTTAACGATCTTTATAAACTCATCTGCATCAAAATGAGGCATGATCCGAACAGTTGCGCCAACATAAAGATGCATTAATGTAAATGTTAAGCCCGCTGAATGTACTTGAGGCATAGTGCCCAAATAGATATCTTGACTATTTAAACCATATTGAATCGCTGCATTCAAAACCCAAAGCATTCTCGCTTTATGTGTTGCTAAAGCACCTTTTGGCTTTCCCGTTGTGCCAGAGGTAAACATCAAACTAAAGAATTGATTCTCGTTGCAAACTGGTATTTTTATTTTTTCTGCAGAAAGCAGTTTTTCTAGAGATATATTGCCATTAGTATCCTGACCATCAATTTCAATAACGATCGTTTTTTTATCAGCCCAGCCACTCAGAACTTCTTTTACATTTCTTGCTTGCTCGACATTGGTAAAAATGATTTTTGGCTTTGACTGCTGCAGTATTTCAGAAATTTCAACACTTTTGTAACGAGGATTGATTGGTGAAAAAATCGCCCCTGCACGAGCAACACTTAATACGACTAAAACATACTCTATGCAGTTCGGTAGATAGGCACAGACGATATCGCCTGACTTAACTCCTAAAGCAATCAATGCGGAAGCTAAGATATCTACCTGATTATTCAACTCTCCATAAGTGATTGACTTTTTCCCATCGTAAAGCGCTATTTTTTTTGGTTCAAGTTGCGCATAATAATTTGGTACATTACCAACTACTAAATCGGCATTAGAAAAGTTCAATTCAGGCGTTTGCATCAATCAAAATCGCCCTTGCTAATTAAACCCTTTAATTTTTGCATACCTTCTTGCAGGGGAATATCCACCGGACATACGGTAGAGCAGCTCCCAAGCCCGTGACAGCGCAATATACCTGAATCAGTAGCAATGCCACGTAGTCGTTTTTTCCCTAGCGAGTCCCGCTCATCTAAAGCTAACATCAAGACTCTATTCATAGCTGAGGGACCTAAATACCCTTCTTTAGTAGCTGACCACTCGCATGCTGAAAAACAAGCTCCGCAAGTAATGCAGCCATTTTGGTCTTGAATTGATTTTCGAACTTTTTCCCCAGGCGGCATAATTCTAAGTGTTGTTCTATCAGGGTCTTTAGAAACTAAAGCAGCGTGTGAGTTGATTAGAGTTTTAAAAAAGGGGTCCATATCACACATCACATCTCTTAATACTGGCAATGCGCGCATTGGCTCGACACGAACAACATCAGATTGTAATGAGCCAATTGTTGTTTGACACGCTAAGCCCTCTTTGCCATTAACTACAACAGCGCACGACCCACACATACCAGCACGGCATGAATAGCGAAAACCTAAAGATGGATCAATGTTGTGTCGGACATAAAGTAAAGCGTCTAATACTCGACTATTTTTACTAGGAACAGGAACCCTGAATGACACAAGATCATCACCATCAGTTCTCGATACTTCTAAAGTAATTTCAAAGGACTCTACGTTTGACATGTGGTTTCCCTTAAATGAAGGCGCGCAATGCAACTAAGCCATACAAAATGGTTGAGGCGATAGCCACTAGAATTGTGTAAGTGATAAAACAAGCAAGGCGTGAAGAATTAATATAGTCAAGCAAAATACTACGAAATCCAAGATATCCGTGAATGGATACTGAGATTAGTAAAACTACATCAATAGCTAAGATGAATCCGCTTTTGATCCGATCAGATACCTCCAGGAAAGTAATCGCATCTGAATTAAAAACTATAAACTGGAGAATCAAATGAATGGCAACTAAAACCATTACAACAATTGCTGAGCTGCGCTGCAGCCTCCACAATTTAAGATCCAATGAATTACCACTTAGATAAGTTTGTTTCATTGGCTACCCTGCCTATTTTTGAACCAACCGCGCTCACTTGCAATAATATGGAGCCCATTTAATCCATGGCCCAAAACACAAATAACTACGATGGCTTCTACCAAATGGAATGCGTTGGATTTAAAAGCGTTCATCACCAAATCAAATACTTCTTGGCCAAAGAGTAAGGCGGTAGAAATTGAAAGTACGTGCAGTAAGAAATAAATTAACAAAATTAACCCACTCACCCGATGAAATAAGAATTTCCAATTTTTAGCTGAATAAATTCTCAACATTTCAAACCTCTGACGTCATCTTGGAGTCACCTGCTAATTTAGAGATTCCTTTGGGAATAACAGTTTCACCGCGAAGTTGCTCTGGATTTCTCCTGGTGAATTTAACGGGCCTTTTTTCAGAATGAATTGCTCCATCACCATCTTTTTTAAGGTAAATGTTATAGAGATTTTCTTGGTCTATTTCAGGAAAATCTTCGCGATAGTGACTGCCTCTACTTTCAGTACGCAATGCAGCAGATTTTGATATTAATTTTGCAACTGCAATCAAATTTTCTAAATTCATTCGTTCATGCAAGGCACTGTTACCAGCTCTTTTTTCTGGAATTGAAATTCCTTTCAATTTTTCCTCATAGTCATCTAAACTTGCTTGCGCTATTTCAAGAGAATCTTTGCTACGAATAATTCCAATTTGATCCCAGGCCATTACTCCCAATTCCTTACGCAAGTGAAAGGGATTTAAGCTGCCATTTGAAGGAGCTAATTTATTGAATATTTCCTCTAAATTGCCGAAACTCTGATTGCTTGGCACCGATTGGCTTTCTAAATCATTGACCATCGCCTCACCAGCAACACCACCAAACACAATCGACTCGGCAACCCCATTACCACCTAAACGGTTAGCACCATGAACCCCTCCAGCATCTTCTCCGGCAGCATATAAGCCTGGAATCGAAGTTCGACACAGAGGGTCAATGCGTATTCCACCCATCTGAAAGTGCGCTGTCGGAGTTACTTGTATGGGATCTTTTGCCATGTCATATCCAACAGATAAACACCTCTTGTACATGCCAGGAGAAGATTTGAGTAAGAATTCTTTTCCTAGATGCCTTACATCCAAAAAGACTCCGCCCTGAGGAGTGCCTCTCCCAGCTCGGATTTCCATATAGCTTGATCTAGAGACGCGATCTCTTGTGGAACGCTCCATCTTGGCGGGATCATAATTTTCCATAAAACGTTTGCCGTCTACATTTAAAAGGTGTCCGCCGGCCCCCCTTAGACCCTCTTCCAATACCGTACCGGTCATCACGGAATCTCCAGCAATTAATCCTGTTGGATGAAACTGCATCATTTCCATATCAATCATTTCGACACCAGCCCTAAAGCCCATCGCTAAGCCATCGCCACTTTTTTCTAGAGATGCTGGAGTGAACTTATATAGTGGGGCAGCTCCGCCTGTTGCGAGCAATACCGCTTTAGCTTTCATCTGGATTAATTCACCCGAATTAAAATCCATAAGAACGGCCCCAATAATCCGTTCCTGATTGGCATCAAACAATAAATCAATACCGCGTACTTCACTCATTTTTTTGATATCTCGAACCAACACTTGTTCAAGCAATCTATTCATTAGCTCAATGCCAGTGAGATCTCCGCTATGAACAGTTCGATTAAATGATTGGCCTGCAAGCGCGCGCTGATGGATGCTGCCATCAGCGTTTCTATCAAAATAGCATCCAAACTTATTCTCTAATTCAATAATCCGGTTTGGAGCCTCCGTCACCAGGGTCCATGCAAGCTCTTGATCATTAATTAATCCACCGCCTCGTAAAGTGTCGTCATAATGCTTGTCAAACGAGTCTTCTGAATTAAGAACAACGTTATATCCACCCTGCACCATTCGAGTACAACCACTTTTGCCAATCAAGCCTTTGCTCGCCAATACAATTTTTAAGTTAGGGTTGGCATCATGGGCTTTAATTGCCGCATAAAGGGCAGCACCCCCACCCCCTAAAATCAAAATGTCACAACTCTCTTCATGCATGAGAGATTTCCTTTTTAATTAATGTAGTTGTATAGCCCAGTAGATTTGAAATTTTATTTGCCGCATCTACTACAAGAGGAATGAATCGATCAATGAGGTCTGCATTCATGCGAAATTCTGGAATGGCAACACCACATGAAGCAATTACCTTACCGGTATGATCTCGAATTGGTGCAGCGATACCGCCCATTTCAGGATGATTCTCAGCCAAGGTGACTGCAAAGCCGTTCACCCTAACTTCATCGAGTAATTTTTTTATCTTGTCAGGACTAGTAATCGTTTTATTCGTAAACGATTCAAGCTTGTCTGATAAAACTTTTTGGGCAACTGATTCATTAAAAGCAATAATGCTTCTTCCCGTTGCAGTACACCAGGAAGGATTGATTTGGCCAAGTCTAGTCTGCACACTAATAGATTTAGGACTTTCAACCTTCGAGACATATACAACGCCACCTGAGGGATCTAGTACTGCTAAATGAACAGTCTCGCCAGTTTCAGAGCCAAGTTTACTCAGGATCGGCCTACCTTTATCGGCAATATCCAAAGCCTGTACTGCTACTGAACCAATGCGCCAAGCTTTTAAAGTCAAAAAATAGTGTCCTGCTTCATCCTGTTTCACAAATCCGGTATTTACAAGGGTTGAGACCATACGATGAACGGTGCCCTTTGGCCTTCCCGTAGCAGAAATAATTGAGCCTAAAGAGGATGGCACCCCTAATTGACTAATTGCCTCCAGCACCTCTAGGGTGCCAGCAGCTGAAGCTATCACTTGATTGCGCGTTAGATTATTTTTGTACTGCATTGCAGAATTTATTTATTTAGTTAAAAAGACTCTAAAACCTAATTAAATGCTTGTCAATATGTTTTTTTTATTTCAAAATGGTTAATACTTAATTTAAATGTTCTGCTATGCGGAACTACTTATTACTCAAGGTTTTCTATTTATGACAGTGTTTTCTGAGGACCAACCAGAGCCAGCCCATTTTGACGAAGTCATAGATGTGGCAATTGTGGGATATGGCTTTGCGGGCGGCATGACTGCAATTGCATCGGCCAAGGCTGGACGAAAGCCGATCATTTTTGAAAAGATGAGCATCCCAGGTGGCTTGTCAATTTGCTCGGGGGGCGGTTTTAGGATTGCGACTAATCAAGAAAAGGCCTATGAGTATCTCAAAGCAACTAATGCGCAAACAATTAATGACAGTCTATTAAGTCACTTTGCAGGCGAAATGGTTAAGCTTCCTTCACTGCTAAAAGAATTAGGTAAGGTAAATAATGCAAGTCTAAGCACACTAGATCGACCAGCAAATTATCCGCTACCGGGTTATGAAGCTTTTCAATTTATGGAATACGATTCCGTACCTGGATTTGATCAAAGCAAAGAGTTTCCGAGAGCAAAATCTCTCAAATCAGGCGCCAATGCTTTTAAAGTCATCAATGACAATGTCAAAAATCTTGGTATTGAAGTACGTTATTCCAACGCTGTTCAAAGATTAATTACGGATAAGAATGGGGTCATCACTGGATTATTAGTTAAAGCCAATAATCAAATCCGAAGAATCGGTACGCGTTATGGAGTAGTTCTAGCTTGCGGAGGATTTGAGGCGGGTATTGAAATGCAGCGTCAATATTGGCAACTCCACCCTGTTTTGCCTGCTGCTACTCTTGGCAACACTGGAGATGGAATCAAAATGGCTCAAGCTTTAGGCGCAGATATTGGGCATATGTGGCATTTCCATGGCAGCTATGGATTTCGTCATACGGACCCCAAGTACCCCTTTGGCATCAGGAGTAAAAAATTACCAGACTGGACAAGAGGCGTGATGTCCACAGATGTTCGTATGTCTTGGATTCTGATCAATCAAGATGGCAAGCGCTTCATGAATGAATATGAGCCTTATGGACACGATACAGGTCATCGCTATATGGATCAATATGAGGCCAGTAAAAATCGATTTCCAAACTTACCCGCCTTTATGTTATTTGATGAGGAAGGCCGGAAACTTTACCCAGTTGCAAAAGCTTTTATCAATGATCCCGATATCGATGTATACGAATGGAGCTCTGATAATCTCAAAGAAGTTGATTTAGGTATCTTACAAAAAGCAAATTCACTTGAAGAGTTGGCAACCTTAACCAATGTGCCAATCGATACGCTTAAAAATACGATTCAAGAATGGAATTCTCAATGCAGCTCAAATGGAATCGATGAATTTGGTAGACCACCTCAAACCAGAATACCCATCCACTCCGCTCCTTACTATTTCGGGGCGGTCTGGCCAGTGGTATCAAATACCCAGGGCGCCCTTATTCACAATACAAAACAACAAGTATTAAATACATTTAATGAAGAGATCCCAAGACTCTATGTTGCTGGCGAAATAGGCTCAATATGGGGATTTTTATATCTTTCAGGTGGTAATTTGGCTGAATGCATTATTAGCGGTCAAATTGCTGGAAATGAAGTTTCTCACTTAGAAGCATTGCAATTGCGTTAAATTAAATTTATCAAAAATAATTAGGAGGGAATGACATGAAAAAAGTTATTTTGTCTGGTTTAGCGATACTCATTTCTTGGAATATCACACCCAGTTTTGCACAATCCACTTACCCCAATAAGCCTATCAAAATCATTGTGCCTTATGGCTCAGGTGGAAGCACCGATGTTATAACGAGGATGATTGCCCAAAAATTGACAGAAAAAATGGGAGCCTCGATAGTAGTAGAAAATAAACCAGGGGCTAATGCAATGATTGGAACTGAGTTTGTCGCAAACTCACCAAATGATGGATATACCCTCTTAGCTGCTAGTAGTGGCAATGCTGCAAACCCTGCCTTAATAGGCGCTAAAGCCCAAATTTTTCCTAGGGACTTTGCCCCCATAGTAGGATTGGCCTCCACTCCAAATGCAATTTCAGTCAATCCACAAACACCTTATAAGTCGCTTCAAGATATCGTGAAGGCGTCGAAAAGCAATCCCGACTCATTAAGTTATGCTCACGCTGGGATTGGTTCACTACAACATATTGCTGGTGAGCAATTTAAATTTACAGCTAACATCAAAATGGTTGATGTTCCCTATAAAGGTGGTGGCCCTGCTGCTGCCGATGTTTTGGGAGGGCAAGTACCGGTTTTAGTCTCTGGACTCACTGCATCTATTGGCTTCATAAATGCTGGGCGCCTTCGCCCCTTAGCAGTGACTAGTGAAAAACGCTCCCCAAATTTGCCAAGCGTTCCCACAGTTTCTGAAAGTGGTTTCCCAGGATTTAATAGCGTCTTTTGGGTAGCACTATATGCACCCGCAGGCACTCCTGCAGCAATCATTCAGTCAATCAATTCGGACGTCAATGAAATATTAAAGCGTCCTGAGGTAATTCAGCAACTATTTGTACAAGCTGCCGAGCCTTTTGGTGGTACTTCGCAATCTCTAGAAACCTACGTTAAAAATGATATCCAAAATTTTGCAAAGGTAATTAAATCTACAAATATCAAGGCTGACTGAATCTTCTATTAGCCAAGAATAAGGATTTTACAAATGTCGAAAAAAAACCAAACAGTTACACGTCGTCAGTTCATGCAACGCTCCATTGTTGCATCAGCCAGTGTTGGGTCTTCACTTGCTGCCGGGATTGCGGTTGCAAGTCCGCCCAAAGATGCGGATTTCTTAACTATTGACCCATGGACAAAAACGCAGCGACAAAACTTTCCAAATCCAGACTACGGCATTCCCAGTTCTTATGAGAAGTTAGTTACTCGCCTGAAATACGCTAATGGCTCAAGGACGCCGCTACAAAAGTTGCACGGCATCATTACCCCAAATGGTCTCCATTTTGAAAGACACCATGGTGGTATTCCAGAAATTAATCCAGACCTACATCGTTTAGTGATTCATGGGCTAGTAGATGAGCCAATGATCTTTACTATGGACGA
>CANHLB010000016.1 GCA_947461335.1 Burkholderiaceae bacterium
CAGCGCCATCGGCGCCGTAGTCCGGCGTATTACTAAAGTTGTCAGCAAAACTAGCAGTCGCGACGGTACCGATCGTGGAGTCATCCACAACTAAGGCATCGGTTGCATCTGCAGCTGAGCTAGTGACTGTAATACTTGGACCATCATCTTCGATCTTAAATAATCCACCGCTGATATCGTATGAGGATGTTGCAATATCTCCATCCACATCAGTGACAACTTGATTTACTTTAAGAGTATTTGCTGGCAGGGTGAGAGTAGCAGCCTCATTATTGGTAGTGTTATCTGTATGAGCTATGGCTTCTAGCTGTGTGAATTTAATCGACCCAGTATTGTCTACAGAGAGAGTAAAGTAATTAATACCACCCGCACTACCGATAACAACTCCATCTACAACATTGAGAAGAATTTCAACGTCATCATTAGTAAATAAACCAGATGGGGTGCCATTTGCAGCAAGGGATAGGGTATAGGTAAAGCTACCACCTCCGTCTAAGCCGTAACTGCCTTTGAAGGCAATGCTTGCATCTAAAGTAGCTGTAAGGGGGTTATCAATTAATGCTTTAGGTAAGTTAGATTCATCTACAACAATTGCAGTTAAGCTCTTGCCACTTAATTCGGATGAAGGTAAGTTATCAAATGTGGGCTCTTGCGGCGTAGGGTCAGGGATGATTGGATCAGCTGGCGGCTCATCGACTGGCGGCTCATTTAGAAGAGTTGGTATCGGCTCATTATTGCCTTGCGGAGCATCGGGTCCAGCCGGTGGTGCTGGAGCTGGTTCATTTGCTGGTGCAGGACTCCCCTCACCTCCGGGCCCGCCATTTGCTCCGTTAGCAGCAGCATTTGCTGCTCCAGGAAGGCCTCTTTGATTCCCAGCATTTCCCTGATTACCTTGATTGCCTTGATTGCCGCCTGGCACATCTTGCGCTTGTTGCGTTGCTGTAAGTTGCGCATCTCCGTTGTTAGGCGCGTTAGTGTTATCGCCTAGGTTATTGTTGGCGCCAAGATCTTCAGTGGCGCCATTGTTTGCAGTTCTGCCTTCATTACCAAATGGTGTTCCATCTGGGTTTGTATCATTCCCTTTTGCGCGAAAATCTTGTTGATTATTGTTAGTACCTGCATTGTCGTTATAGAGACTTGGATCATTTTGTTGCGGAGGATTAGAAGTATTCACCTGCGCATCAGCGGTGCCACCTGGAGCAGCTTGAGCGCCTTGATCACCAGCTTGCTGTAGAGAGGTTAAGTTGTCGAGATTTTGTGCGTCTTGCGACTGCTGTGCTGAATCGACATTTGCTTCGGCCATCGTAAATCTCCAAGTAACTGTTTCAGCTAGAAAAATCTAGCCGTTTGGAGATAATTTACGGGTTATATGGACGTATATATAGCAGATACTTGGTTATATAACCTTAGTTATATATAACTTACCGCTTGAAAGCTGCAACCCCCTGAATGACGTTGCTACCGGTGTTAATGTCATAAGCAAGACCTGCAGCGGCAGCATTAGCTCCATAAAAAGAGACATTTCCGGTGCCGGTGCAAGTAGCTGCACAAGTGGTCAAGGTGCCCGCTGTCTTGGTCAGGGCAGTTGACATGGCATTGGTAGCCCCATTTGCCAATCCTCCAGAAAAGGTCATGTTATAAAAACCATAGCCTGCTGACTGGTTCGTCGTCATGGCCAAATTACCGCTAATCGCCCTAGAAGCAAAGTTGGCAGTTAAGTTACCAGAAGTGACATACCAAGAAGTTCCTGAAACAGGGGTAACCGATGAGGGTGATGTAGCCCCCAATAAGGCAAAATTGTAGGTTGGCTTGGTAGTGGCGAGCATAGTATTAAGGTCGCTTGTGGGGGTTAACGTCCCAACTACATAGGAAAATCCAGATTGCGCATCATAGGCAATAGGATTTCCTTGGTTATATCCCGCAACCTGCTGGACGGTACCGCTCCAACGCCCCCAGGAAACAATGCCGTTATAGGTGCCGCCTTCTACCTGAGAAGCACTTGCTCCCATTTGATAAATATCATTTACGGTTCCAGTAACACTCCCATTAGCGGCTAATGCCCTCACCGTTGCTATGGCTGCCCCAGGTGAGGTTGAACTGTATAGAGTAAGGCTGGTGACAGAGTCAGCAGTGGTAGTGCCACTGGTGGTCACACCCCAATAACCGGGATTGAAGTAAGTGGTACCAGTTTTTGCATTATTTACCGCACTGACATTGTGATATGGCAAGCCGTCGTCAGCTCCAACGGAATTCGGAAAGATTTCTGATAACTGCAGGAAGTAGCCACCAGTAGTGGTTGCTGCAATAGTGGATCCCTCGCCCATTCCAGGTTTGTTGTAGTAAACCGAAGGAATAAAATTAGCGGCATCATTGGTAATGGCGGGGGGTACGGTAACAACTACACCCGATACCGTCGCTAGCGAGCTAGTAGCCGAGGGCACATTGCTTGCAGAGTCCGCTGGCATCGTGACTGGGGCCATCACAGAATCTACTACACTTTCCGCCTTTTTAGGCACAATCACTTGGCCAGCAAGCGCATCCTTCAAAAAAATTGGGATCTCTTTAAGCCGCTCAATTGATGAAGTCTTATTTTCAACATACACGGGCTGATTTTGCCCATAAACGCCGTTCTTGGCTTCATTGGCAACCATCACTTTGCCCTCAAAGACATTGGCATATAAACCATTCTTAGCGGTACTTCGATCTGAGTTCACGCATCCGCCTTGGCAATACACAATGTTAAAACCAGTACCGCGAACGCCTATGGTGGCCACTACCGCATCTACTTTGAGGTTATCGCGGTTCTCGCGACCAATGACTCCAGTCACCGCCCTTACGCCGCCTTTTACAAGGCTTAGAGAGGCTTTTTCTGTACCGTCCGCTTTGCCGTTATAGCTGTACTCATTGATTTTGAATTCTGATTCTGGGCGAATGGCAATAATGGCGCCATCAGTCATTCTGACTTGAGCGTTACTGGTAGCACCCGTAACAATGACATCACCCGCCTGCACAGCCCCGCCCTTTTTTAAGGGAGTCAATTGCCCGGCACGATTCAGTTTCACATCGCCCAAGGACATCAGCACCTTGCCCACCTCAGTCGTTTGAGCGCTTGCAGGAGTGATGATGGCAACTTGACAGAAAATGGCACAAGTGATGCCAGCCTTTGTCGCCTGCAATATCCAGGAGCGCAATATCTGTAATGTTTTATTAGCGATCATTCAGCGCTCCTTAGAAGTCCCAAGCATAGCGTAGTTTTAAAGCGCCAGTGGCTTGTTGATAGGAATACAGCGGGAGATTAGACTGGTTGTTGTAATAAGTTGCTTCCAGTCTAGTAGACCAATTTTTGGTTAACTTATATTCCAGCATGCCGCTAATAGAAGTTAAGCCATCCGATCTATAGGATTGATAAAGCAAATCTTGACCGTCATAATTACTCTTAGCGTAACCAGCACTGACATTTAAGCCCCATTTATCAGTTGGCAAAGCAAATATGGTCAAACTAGCACCCCCTATTCTTCTGGTGAGGTCTGGCCGATTTTGGGTGTTATCTTGGAAGGCATAATTTGCATTTACAACTAAGAGCGGAGACCAAATAGTTTCCGGGAATCCCCAGCGGTATCCAAGAGAGGCAGTGCTCAAGTTAGAGTTGTAAATATTATATTGAGTGGGATATATGAGCTGACTCGCAGATCCAGAAACAGTGATGGCATGACGAGCATTAAGGGCTCTTTCATACTGAATACCTGCACCTAAGGTGTCGGGTACTGGCGTTTGATCAATTTGGGCAATCGTGCCAAATCCTGCAATCTTAATAACATTGACGTCATCATCAAACTTTACTCCTGTCAACGCATTAGTGACATTCAAGTCATAGCCATCTACCTGAGTATATTTTTGAGCAGTAGTACTAACGCTAGTAAAACTCGTAATCCCTACATCTAGCGGAACATTGACGGAAGCGCCTGCACTCATGAATGAAAAATTAGATGCTTGGGCTCGCGAGCCATCAGCCAACTGAACCGGACCAAAATATGGCAAGATAATATTATTCACTGCAGTAGCAGCATTAGCATTGCTGTTATAACCTAAACCCGCCTCAGCAAATAAGGTGCCATTCACCTTAGTCTTTTTTTCCTGGCCTTTGATTAAATCCAAATACACATTAATGGTATTAGCCACACCGGATGGAGGCTTATGACTGAGTACTTCGTTAAATTCATCTTTGGCGCGGGCATAATCGCCAAGATTGTAATAACCTCGTGCCAGCTCAAGACGAACAAGATCGTCACCAGGATTTGATAGTAGGACCCGCTCCAAAGACATCACCCCTAGAGAAACCCTGCCAGAATCGATCGCCGCAACCCCGAAGACATAATCAAAACGGTCTTCACCCAATAAATCTTGATGCTTTAAGCCTAATTCATATGCCTCTTTTGCTTTATTTTGCTCGATGAGTACCTTCATTTCATCTGCTATATCGGCATACGCTAATAAGGGAGCAAGAAGCAAAAACGCCGTAAAAATAATGCCAGCTAATTTTTCGATCAGAAAAATCTGCGACAGGTGGGGTAGATTCATTCTCATCATTTGTATTAATAAATATCTTGCAGAACTTTGCGGTAACACTTTGTAAAGTCGACTGGGTTATTGTCATACAGTATGCATTCGGTAGATACCTTGGATGTGCGACGCATTAATTCATCCGGGTCTTTTGGCCAACGACCTGGCCGTTGTGCATACATTTGTGCACGCTGCATGAGATAGCTTGACTCAATTCCATTCAGGCCATAGGCAGTAATTTCTTGGCTAGATAAACGGTATACCCGCTTTGTTGGATGTGATTGCATCGCCACAAATAATTCTGGGGGAATATCCATATCCGAAAAATATGTTTTTGCCGATGCATCAAACTTTGCTAACAAAAATTTAGCCTGTGGATCCTCATTAGCATTAACTTCTTTCTTAATGACACCAGCATCGCTGCTCAAAGTGATGCGAGCCTGATGTATACCAATACTAAAGGTAGGTGCACCTCGTACTACACCGCCAGCCAAAACCAAAATACAGGCGCTTGAACATTCTCCATTAACAAACACATGGGCATTAGCTTTGCGAAGTAGTCGACCAATTTCAATTCCTGCCATGCCGTCACCACCCTTGCTATCTAATAAGACGATAAATCCAGCTGGAACGGAATCATCCCCCATGGATGTAATAGTGGCTTTTAGATTGGCGAGCAACTTCCTAGAAATTGCTCCTTTAATCTGCATAATTTTAATTTGTTGATTAACTGGGACACTGACATCACCTGTTTTTGAACTTTCAGTCAAAGTGAGAATATTTGTAGTAACAGTTGATTTAGTTGCAGCCTGCTCACTAGATGTTTCTTGAAGGGTCACTGACTCCCGAGCAAGAAGCCCTAAAGAAAAAGTAGCCAATACTATTGTGAACAGGAAATATTTAATTGAAGACATGATGAGGTCTTAAGAATTCACCGCCAATTTATTCAACTGCGAAATGGCATTTGCAGTCTTCGCATCCCTAAAGCCAAAGTAATGGTCATCCCGTGGGAAGATCAATCCTAGATTAGATAATTCTTGTAGAGCTCCTTGCAATACCGGCCTAGGCAAATCAACCAGCGGTATTTTTTCATCAAATACCTCATCGGGTGACTCAGCCGCAGCAAAGATTACTTGTTTTGCTGCAGTTGAAAGATGGTCTACGATTGCTTGAATATCCATCATGACACCTTCTGGCAATAAATCAATCTCGGGCTCTTGCATGGTGTGCATACGGGTAAAAATAGCCTTATCTGGTCGGGGGCCTAAAATGCGAATACTGGTAATGGGCTTTTTCACATCCCGCACGTTGGTAACTATAAGTAAGACTCTTAATCCCACCATACGATCTATACCGCGATCGCCCAAGGCATTTTTCAAGGCTTGGAGTGATTGAATACCATAAACTTGCAAAACTACAGGTGCTTTTGTAGAAATTTTCCACAAAGAAGACAGCAGTCGATCGAGCGTAGAGTCTGGCTTCGCTGACGATAGATCAAACTGAGTTGCGGCGCTCTCCACCTGTGTCAGTAAACTGTTCAACAAGGCATCTCTGCGCTTTGCACTGGGGATATGAAGTTTTAAAGAAAAGAATCCTTGATTTATTGCTTCAGTCCCAACTGCATCTACCAAAGAATTAGCCATTGAGGGCGGCCAAGATTCTACTGATACCCACTGAGCGATCCCATTTTTAACAGACTTAAAGACTTCGTCCAAGAAAGTTAAATTACCCCATTGAGATTGGATATGGGTATTTAACCCGGGATCCCTGTTGATCGCAAAAAGACTTTCACCATTCTGCACGCTATTGGCAGGCCTGAGCTCTAACCATGGTACCGAAGCGCAACAGAGTCGCTTTGTCAATGCATTTGCTAAGCCCATATTTAATTGCGATGATTTTTTAGCAATGCTTAAGGCTTGTTGAAAGGTTTTTGTGGCTGAAAGCTCTTTAGAGCCTGCCGGCACCACTTCGGCTTGAGTGGCTATGCCTAAGCCAATCTTTGATAACTTGTTTTTATTGGAAGTTAAGTAACTTTGAATCGATTGCACCAGCATTGCAGCCCTATCGGCATCATCGATATGTGAAGTAGGATGACCAAACCAAATTAAGACGCCACCATCTGGTGTGTGCATACTATTGCCATCTAAGGCAAAAACCATTTCCTCTATAAATTGGCGAAAAGCTTCTAAAGAACTATTTCGTTGAATAATCTCAGCAGCAGCAACCAACTCTACCTCTGGTACAGAAATGGCGACAGCTGCAATCAATCGCCAGGAGTAGCCTAAATCGACTTCCTTTTTTGCCGCAATATTTTTAGCTTTTAGATTTGTAGCGGAGCCAATGCGCTGACTTAATATTGCCAACTTTGCCCGACTAGAAACATTCAATAACCGAAAAATAGCAAAAATATGCTGCTTTACAGTCCCTTCTGAAATCTTGAGACTATTGGCGATTTCTTTATTGGAAAGCCCCTGACCGACGAGAGAGATCACTTGCAGCTGTCGAGCTGTAAGTGATTGACCTTCTTTATTGTTCACGGAGATCACTATTTTCCCGGGATCCTGGAGGCTTTATCTTTCACGCAAGCCTTGGTGGAATGCCACATAAATTGGGCGCAAGAGATAACGTAAAACGGTTTGGCGGTCAGTAACGATATCCGCCTGCACTGTCATACCAGGTTGAATCTTTTTGGCAGGATCATTGCCTAAATTTTTAGTTGGTATGGAAACCAATACCTTGAAATAAGGTTGCTGCTTTTCATCAAGGGTGCTGTATGGAGAAACCATAGTCACTTTACCCTCAACAGTACCAAAGCGCATGAAGTCATAGGTTCCAATTTTGACTCTGACGTCCTGCCCCACTTTGATAAATCCAATGTCAGTAGGCTGCACACGGACATCCGCTTGAATCAAGTCATCACTTGGCACTACATTCATCAAAATCGCGCCGGGCGGAACTACGCCACCAATGGTTCTAAATTTAAGATCTTGAACTGCGCCATCTACTGGCGAGATGACGTCCACACGCTCTAAGCGGTCACGCATTTTGTTGAGCTGCTCATCGGTTTGTGCCATTTCATTGGCGGCGATATTGAGCTCATCCATATTAGTACGCTGATAACGCAAAAGTTCGGCCTGGGCAAGGGTGAGGTTTCTTTGAGCATCCAATGCTTGAACACGGGTGGCTAATTTTTCTTTTGAAAGCTCGCCACGAATATTACTCACCTCACTCAGGATATTGATTTCCTTTTGTAATTGGTCTATTTGAGATTTAGAGGTCTTCAGAGTAGCTTGCTGCTCGAGGACCATCTTTGCATACTCTGGTGGCACTTTTGAAAAGTCGGCAGGACGACTATCAATTAAGGCCCGTAAACGTTCAACGCGGGCATAGAGACCCCAATACTTGGCTTTTAAAGTTTCGTATTCGGCAGAAGGCTCAGTATCATTTAAGCGCATCAACACTTCGCCCTGTTTAACAGCCTGGCCATCCACTACATTAATGGCAGAAATACGACCACCATCGACGTGCTGAATAATTTTCACAGCCTGAATCGGCATGACCTGACCAGTTGAAAGCGCTACAACATCGAGCTTAGAGAATAAGGCCCAGATTAAAAACAAGGCAATCGTATAAGCCACTAACTTAATCGTAGTGCGCAGATATGTGGGAGGAATAGCCTCCTCCAGCAATATCGCCTTCGCTAGATAGTTATCAGAACGACTTCCCAATACGAGGTCGGTATTTGCGCTGCCCTGAACTTTAGATTGATCGTTCATGTTTAACTCTCACTTAAATTGACGTATGTATTCATTTTTTATGCGGAAACGGGTTGCTTTAACAACTCATTGGGAGGACCTGCAGCCCTTAAATACCCCTTATCGAAGACTAATAAGGTATCAGCCAGGCGAATATGACTAGGGCGATGACTAATAAAGAGCACCGTAGTTTTACCCTTCAGGGAGCGTAAAGTTTCCACAAACTTATGATCCCCTTCTGCATCCAATCCAGAGCCAGGCTCATCAAAAATCATGATGGGCGCACGAGTAATGTAGGTGCGAGCAAGTAATAATTTTTGTTTCAAGGTAGATGGCAATTCATTAGTACTATCGCCAAAACGATAGTTAATATCATTAGGTAAGGCCATCACAGCCGATAAGGCACCAGCCATATCCAGCACTTGATAAATGTCATCATCCGTTGCATCAGGACGAGCCAAACGTAGATTTTGGGCTATGGTTGCTCTAAAGAACTGGGTATCTTGCGGCGCATAGCCAATGATCCTTCTCAGCTCCAGAGGATCTAATTGGCGAATGTCTACTCCATCAATCAGGATGCTACCTGCCTGTGGTGTGTACATTCCCATTAATAACTTTAGGAGCGTAGATTTGCCGCTCCCGTTCGCACCAGTAATTGCAATGGATTCACCTGCTTGTACTTTAAATTCCACGCCAATTAAGGCTGGGTCAGTATGCATTGAGTAACGGAATGAAACGCGCGCAAACTCTAACCTGCCATCTAAATGACGAGAAACCGGAGAGGCGCTCATTTCCTCTGGACGCTCTGTTTGAATTTGCATCAGTGAATCAATTTGCTTAGCAGCACTTCGGATACGCTCAATCCGCGTCATATTTGTAAATAAGGTCTGCAGAGGTGTGAGGACGCGCCACATCAATAACATCGAGGCGATCAATGCACCCGAAGAAAGTGTTTGATTAAATACCGCTGGAGTAGTGAATGCCACAATACCTAAGGCTGAGAGCATCATGACGAAATATGAGATACCTACCAACATCGAGGAAAGTCTCTCAGCCTGAAATGAGCTCATAGCTGTATTAGCAGAGACTTCACGCATTCTTTCTAACCACATATATTGAGCGCCAGATTCACGTACATTGCGCATTTTGGCAATCATCTCAATCAAGAACTCGGTCCGCTTAGAGCTGGCTTTCCCTAAATCTGCCACTCGATCATTCGTTCTCTTTAGAAAAACAAAAAAGAGCACGGCATAAACTGCTAGCATGATGACAAATAGCAATAGCGCAATCGGATTAATGATTGATAAGCCAATCAAGAGCACTAAGGTTGCAGGTAATTCCAGCAGGGTTGAAGCTAAAGGACCAGTAAAGGCATCCCGAATACCTTGGAAGATCTGCAAACGGGCAGACTGTGCACCTACTGAGGCACGCTCAGAGAAAGATGGAGGTAATGCCAATACATGCTGTAAAACAGCAGTGCCAAACAGATACTCAATCCTTCCAGAGATAAAGGACAAAATCTGTGCTCGCTGACGCACAAAGTAGTAAGAAAGTATTACTGCAGCTACAGCGCCAATAGTTAAGTAAAAGAGAGTTTCTTTCGCCCCTGACGGAATAATGACGCTGTAGGCGGCCATCAAGAATAACGAAGAACCCATCAAAATCACGCCAGAGATTAAAGAAGCGATCGAACCTTGTCCAATCAATCCTGCAAAACGATACAGCGTTTGACTTACCCAAGATTTATTCTTAGCAGTATTCTTCTCTTGTTCTTGGAAGAAATATGCTGATCCAGGAATTGCTAACCGACTGAGAAGACGTGGCTCAGACTCGGTAGAGTCTCCTACTCTTAGCTCCTGTCCAATGCGCCCTAAAACGACAAAAGCAACCCCTTCATCAGGCACGAATAAACAAGGGAATGCCCGTTGATCAATATCACTTAAAAGACATGGCACTTTAGATACTTGGTAACCCAAGATAGCCATCGCATTTTGAATACCGGTTAAATCTAAAGATGGGGCATAGTAAGGCAAAGACTCAGCAACATCTCTTGCTGAGTAAGGCGAATTAGTGACTTTTAATAGTAGCGCTAGACACTCTGAAAAATCTGTTACCTGCTTAAAGTTGGTATTAATAGTTTCACCCATATGTAACCAACGTTGACTAGGGGCACTAATTAACTTGCCAGCTTCAAAAAATGCACCAGGACTCATCGCCTGATAGCCGCTTGGCATGATATTAGTCGCAGACGTTGCTGATACCGAGCCATCTATTCCAGAGGGAGTCTGCAAGGAGCTAACGCCGCCAGCAGGATTGTCAAAAAGACTACCGTGATGTAAATAATACGTTTTATTTGCTAGGCGAATAAAGGATGGTCTTTCCGATACCAACACCATCGTGACTTTGCCCCGCATGCCCTCAATATATTTGAGCAACATGGCATCACCCTCTGAGTCCATAGAAGCACTCGAGTCATCAAATAAAATGATGCTAGGATTCGATGATAATGCTCGCACAATCGCGACCCGTTGACGAAAGCCGGGAGGCATTGAATCGGCAGCCATATCGCCAACAATAGTGTCCCAACCACGCGGCATGCGTGAGACGAACTCAGTCAAGCCTAGCGCTTTTGCGACCTCCATTGCGGTATCGACTCTGGAAGAATCAAATACAGTAACGTTATCTAAGAGTGAACCTTCGAACAGCGCAGTTTTTTGTGGCAAATACGCAATCTTCTTAGCCAAGACTTCAATATTGAAGTCTTTTAGATTTTGACCATCAATTGTGATCTCACCTTTAACGGGCTCCAAGATGCCAGCTATTAACTGCAGCAAGGCACTTCTTCCAGACCCGCTTTGACCACCAATGGCAATACATTCGCCAGCCGCAATACTCAGAGACAGATCATTAAATAGAGGTTTATCGGTACCGGGGAATTGATAGGACACACCAGCTAGAGACATACTGGCAGAAGTTAAGGTATTGACACTTACCTCTGAAAAATTGGGATCAATCAGCTTTTCATTCGCTGGTAGAGCCGGTTTTAGTAAGGCAAGATTCAGTTTGTCTCGTAAAATTTCATCTTGCTGATGTTTAGACCACATTCCACCAAGACGTTGCAGTGGCGATAAGGCCCTTAAACCCAACATAATGCATGCAGCCATCTCGCCATTAGAAAGATGGTTAGTAATCACAAGCCAAGAACCCAGCGCCACTACCATGACTGTCATGAGTGGCGAGAAAACACTGCCAACACCTGCCGACATTTCAAGCGCATAGGTCACACGGGCCATCAAAATAGCGCAACTTTCTTGTAGACGCTCATAACGCCTTAACATTAATGACTCCATAGTCATAGACTTCATGGTGTGAACGTTACGTAAAATTTCAGTAAGAAGATTGCCCCTTCTTAGGTCCATTTCCTTTTGCTCTTTAATGATGGCTGGAAAATCTCTGCCATTTTTCCAGGTGATGAAAATAAAAGCGATATAGCCAAGAATTAGTCCGAGACCAATCAAGGGGCTAACAAAGAAAATAATCAATACATAGAGAGCACTGAATGGCAAATCCATTAACTGTTGAAAAGTTTGCCCCGAGTAGTGATATTTCAACGTGGAAATTGATTTGTACTCTTCTAGAATTGCGCCTGTACCCTTGCGCTCAAATTCATTAATTGGCTCAGCCAAAAGACGGCTGGTTAATGAAACATAACCATGATGTTCAAAGCGAGCAGAAATCCAAGCAGTTGTATAGGATCTAAAAATTCGAATGACCGCCTCAAGCCCTACCGCAGCACCCACGGATACACAAAATACAATTAAGGTGTCGATTGATTGATGAGACAGAATTCGGTCATACAACTGGAGCATGAGGAGTGGAAACGCTAATGCCAGCAGATTAATTAAGATACTTGCTACAACAATATTATTCCGCTCTTGTTGAAATGCTGAAAGCTGATCAACTGAGTCCCTTTTAGGTTTACTACTAAAGAATACTTTAGCTTGCTCATAGACTTGGGCAAGCTCTTCAGAAAAAATCTTCCATTGCGTTTCAAAGCTATCCAAATTCTCTTTAAGGACATTTTGAACTTTTTCATCCAAAGCTTTAGCAGAATATCTTTCTGAGAACTTCTTTCTGTAAACTAAAGCATCTTGCTCAAGACCATATTTTTGGGATATTGCACGCCACTTTCCACCAATCCATGAAGATAATGAAGCAAGGTCTTTACCCACTACATCGCTGGTTTTGACAATAAATTGATAAAGTAGCCGGGTTAAAACATAAATAGGCTTGAGTAATGTATTGAGGGGAATCACGAACCAACTGCTTGTCTTTGATATTTGCTCTTTTGGACGATTCATAAAGGCATGAAATTGGACTCCAAGCCCAACTAATGCTGCTAACCCATTTAATACCAAGGAAAATAATTGCTTTAGAGATGGCCAAATACTAGCTTGAATGAAATTAAAAATTTTACTAAGTAGGTTAAGCCCAAAAAATATCGCCCAGATGACAAAAGACAATAGCCCTTCGACCAAGCCCAAAACAGGAATCAAAATTGCTTTGATGGCTTTGACAAGGAAGTGAATGGTGGCGCTAAGAAAATGACGATTTGTATTCATAATATTTACAGCGCCTCAATTGGTAGTTGCAGGTGAGATAGGCGCAGGGGCATTAATAATGCCCCCCTTGGCATCAATTCCAAGATTCGGTTTGGGCCCAATGATATTGTCGGATTTACTTGCTTCTTTACCCCACCTAGCATCGGCTGCTGGCAGCTTACTTCCACCTAAGCATGGGTCATTCTCAAGCTTAGTACCGCCACCGATTGCTTTAAATAAGTCTACCGATGCACGCAGTTGATCAAATCTTGCCTGGATAGCGGCGTCCTCAGAGTTAAACACCGTTCTTTGAATTTCATATAACTGTACAAAATCCATTCCGCCCATCTCCACCACTCTTTGACTCATCACGGTAAGGCGTTGAGCTTTATCTCGCGATGTACTTAAATCAGCATAGGCGCGGGCAGTTAATTGAATGCCAGACAGAGAATCTTCTACTTCTCGCAGTGAAGATAGCACCGTATTAGCATAGGCCTCTAGCATTTCTACATTCTTAGCACTGGCAATCTGAATTTGAGACTCTCTTTTACCGCCGTCGAAAATGTTCTGCATTAAATTACTAGTCAGGTTGTAATACAGACTCTGCGGCATGGTGAGCGTTGAAAGTAAAAAGCTTCCAAATCCAGCACCACTAGTAAGCATAAAGCTGGGTAATAAATTAGCCCTTGCTGCGTACAAATCTAACTTAGCTGATTCCAGCATAGCCTCTGCTTTACGAATATCTGGCCTTCTGCATAATAAATCTGACGGCATGCCTGGCTCGACTACTGGGACCTTCACTTTATCAACCGATTGACCCTTTACCGTGAGAGTTGAAGGAGTCCTTCCAACCAAAGTGGCTAACCGAGTGAAGGCGCGCTCCCTTTGTTGCTGCAAGGAAACCACTGCAGCGCGAGTATTGTTAAGTAAGATGGTTTGCTGGAAGAAATCTATTTCGGTGGCATCACCCAGTTGCACTCTTCTTCCCAAGCCTCGAGTTAACTCCTGAATTGCATCCAGGTTCCTCTGCCCTACAGTGATACGTTCATTTAATGAAACAACTTGAAAATAAGTGCTAACAATATCGCCAGTGAGGGTTAGGGAAACTGCATCGCGATTAAATTCGCTCGCAAGGGCTTGCGCATAAGCAGACTGCGTATCAAATCCCTGCTTACCCCACAGATTAACTTCATAATTGACTAAGGCGCCAGCTTGCCAAGTTCCCTGACTCGACCATGCAGCCGTGTTTGGCGCCGATCCAATTGCAGGATAAGGGGCTTGAATAGAGTAGCCACCTACAGCATTAATGGTTGGGTACTCTGCTGACTTAACAACACCAGCTTGAGCGCGTGCTTGGGCTACTCGAGCAACGGCAATGCGCAAATCAAAGTTGTTAGTGATCCCCGCTTCAACAATCTGGTTGAGCTCATCACTCTGGAAGTCACGCCACCAAAGCTCTTTGGGGCGAGGCAGTTGAGCTTCAACCGGTGCACGATATTCCTTTGGGAGCCAGCGAACATACTCAGCCGCTGGTGGTGCATCACCCTCTTTAACAATAGGAGTTGTGCACCCATTTAGGGTTAAAGCTGCGCATACAAAGCATATTGGCAATAGCCTAAATTTCGTTTTAGCGGGCTTCGAATGACTTATCTTATTCACAGCGGTAACTTTAGTTATATTGTTATAAAACGAGAAACCATTAGACAAAAAATAGAACTTTTTTCATATGGTATTTATCCGTTCATTTAACCGTTACTTATCTACTAATAAATCTAGTACTTTTAAACTAGTTTTATTGCTATGAATTTGTAGATAATGGATTTATTCCATTAGAAAACGTATATATGCCCCAAGAGACCATTAGCAAAGCGCTTATGCAGCAACTCCTGAGGATTGGGTCGTCCCTTAGTAGCGAAAAAGATATTGATCAACTTTTAGAAAACATCCTTCAAGCTGCTATGCAAATTACCAATGCGGATGCTGGTAGTCTATATAGAGTGGTGGATGATCAATTGCTGAAGTTTGAAATCGTGCACACTAAAAGCAAGGGGGTTCATTTAGGCGGCAAAAGTACCAAGCCTATTGCCATACCTCCACTGCCTTTATTTAAAGAGGATGGCACTCCTGACCTAGGTAGAGTGGTTTGTTACGCCTATCACAAAGAACAAACTGTGAATGTGGCCGATGCCTACAATGCGGAAGGTTTTGATTTTACGGGCACCCATAAGTTTGATGCCGCTAATGGTTACCGCTCAACATCTTTTCTGACGGTGCCCATGAAGAATCATGAGTCCGAAACCATCGGTATCTTACAACTCATCAATGCAACTGATCCAGTCACTGGAAAAGTCATACCATTTACTTTGGACAGCCAAGAAATTGTTGAGGCCTTAAGTTCACAAGCAGCTGTTGCTTTAACGAATCGAATGTTGATTTTGCATCTAGAAGAGCTATTCGAGTCGTTCATTGGCCTCATCAATCATGCGATAGATGATAAGTCTCCCTACACTGGTGGACATTGCAATCGCGTACCCGATCTGACCATGATGCTGGCCGATGCTGTCAATCGTTGCAATGCAGGGCCGCTTAAGGATTTCTCGCTCAACGATGGCGATCGCCAAGAGCTCAAGATTGCTGGTCTACTCCATGACTGCGGAAAAATTACAACGCCCGTGCACGTCGTAGATAAATCTACCAAGCTCGAGAAGATTTTTGATCGGATTCATCTGATTGAAATTCGGGCAGAGGTTGCATTACGAGATATTCAGCTTGCACTGGCACAGAAATTGATCAATGAAGAAGAGGCCGAGCAACGCCGCACACAA
>CANHLB010000017.1 GCA_947461335.1 Burkholderiaceae bacterium
AAGGATCTCTTTCACTACCGATGTTTTGGCAGCATTGCTTAAGCGGAAATTAATAAATCCAGGACCAGCTATTTCACAAGAAGATATGAGCTGGTCAAAGCCTGGCTCTTTTTGTAAACGCTCTACCAAGGCCTGTGCCAACTCTCTAGGATTGAGCTTCCAAGCCTTAGATAGCTGTAGCGCAATATTGCAGGCGACATCGCCATGATCTACACCCTTGGGACGCTCTAAACGCGGCGCAGCAGGCTTCTCCAAGCCACGCTCCTGCGCTAGGTATGCAAGCGCGATGTCCAACATCTCAATTAAACGATTTTTATTGGTTAACAACATAGAAGAGTGAGTTTATCAGGTGGTAAGCTATCGAAATGATCTATCAATTTCGCTCAAAAGCTGGTCCAGACGTCATTATGCTAGCCGATCTAACAAAGCGGATCTTTGATATTTTGGGTCGCCCGCTAGAGTCTCGAGGAATTTTGACGGTTGAGCATCTTCCCAATCTCATTACTACTCTAGAGACTGCCATTTTGAAGGATCTTGAGGAGCGCTCCAAAGTTCAAGAGGAGGGCAAAGATGGTAGTGAAAAAATGAAGCTTGCCGACCGTCTAGGGCAAAGAGCCTACCCATTCCTTGAGCTTATGAAACAAGCAAATGCTAAAGATGAACCCGTGATGTGGGGTGTTTAGTCTATTAGGCTAGCCAATTGACGGCGCACGTCTTCAATAGACTCGCTACGACGTTTAGCTAAATCTTCAAGCTGATCGGCCGAAATTTTTCCAACATTGAAATAGCGAGCATCTGGGTGAGCAAGATAAAAACCGCTCACACTAGAGGCTGGGTTCATGGCCATCGACTCAGTCAATGTCATGCCAATATCTTCAGAGCCAATCACTCGCAGTAGATCTTTTTTGACTTCATGGGCTGGACACGCAGGATATCCCGGCGCAGGACGAATGCCACGATATTCCTCATTGATCATTTGATCATTCGTCAAAATCTCATCTGTGGCATAGCCCCATAAATCAGTACGCACTCGGTGGTGCATGAGCTCTGCAAATGCTTCTGCTAATCGATCAGCCAATGCCTTCAACATAATTGCACTGTAGTCGTCATGCTTTGCCTGAAATTCAGCAACCTTCTTTTCCACTCCGTGCCCAGTTGTGACCGCAAAACAACCAAGGTAGTCAGCGACCCCAGAATCTTTTGGAGCAACATAATCTGCTAAGCAACGATTAGGTCTACGCACGCCATCAATCAATGGTCGCTCTGCCTGTTGGCGTAAGTTATGCCATACAAAAAGGGGGTGTTCGCGTGCTTCGTCACTATACAAAACAATATCGTCACCAATCGTATTGGCGGGGTAGAAAGCAACTACGGCATCGGCCTGAATCCACTGACCTTTAATCAACTTATCTAGCAATACCTTAGCGTCCTCAAATACCTTACGTGCCTCAACACCTACAACTTCATCATCTAAGATGGCTGGGAATTTACCTGCCAGATCCCAGGTCTGAAAAAATGGTGTCCAGTCAATGTACTTGGCAATATCACTCAATGCAAAGTTTTTGAAAACGCGTCGGCCAATAAATTTTGGCTTTTCTGGGACATAAGTACCCCACTTAATCAGCTCACGATTTTTACGAGCCGCCTCTAGTGAGATGGTTGGTGCTGCTTTCTTATTAGCATGTTGCTCTCGAATGCGGACATAGTCATCACGCAAGTCTTGGATAAACTTCTTTGCGCTTTCATCAGAAAGCAAGCTTGAGGCAACCGAAACAGAGCGTGATGCATCGGGCACATAAACTACCGGGCCATCGTAATGTGGAGCAATCTTTACAGCTGTATGAACCCGTGAAGTTGTAGCGCCACCAATCATTAATGGAATTTGACGCTCTCGGAAATAATCATCACGTTGCATCTCTTGGGCTACATAAGTCATTTCTTCAAGCGATGGAGTAATCAAACCAGAAAGGCCTACGATATCAGCATTCTCTTCCTTGGCACGCTTCAGAATCTCGGCACAAGGCACCATCACACCCATATTGGCGACTTCAAAGTTATTGCATTGCAAGACGACAGTCACAATATTTTTACCAATATCGTGAACATCACCTTTTACGGTAGCCATGACAATCTTGCCTTTGGCTTTAGCTTCACCACCAGCAGCAATGTGCTGACGCTTTTCTTCCTCGATATAAGGAATCAGAATTGCAACAGCTTGTTTCATCACGCGCGCACTCTTGACCACTTGTGGCAAGAACATTTTTCCAGCGCCAAATAAATCCCCAACCACATTCATACCATCCATCAGTGGGCCTTCGATGACTTCGATTGGCCTGCCGCCTCCACCCATAATTTCAGAGCGCAACTCTTCCGTATCTTCTTCAATAAAAGTAGTAATACCGTGAACTAATGCATGCGTTAAACGTTCTCGTACCTGAGACTCGCGCCATACCAAGTTTTCTACCTGCTTAGCGCCACCGCCTTTAAATTGATCAGCAATATCAAGCAAGCGCTCGGTTGGAGTTTTGCCATCTTTCTCTTTAAAGCGGTTGAGAACCACATCCTCAACGCGCTCACGTAACTCTGGATCTAAATCTGCATATACGCCTAATTGACCGGCATTCACAATGCCCATATCCATGCCAGCTTGAATTGCGTGATACAAAAAGACGGTATGAATAGCTTCACGTACCCGATCATTACCGCGGAAAGAGAAGCTCACATTAGAAACGCCACCACTGACTTTAGCGCCAGGAAGGTTTTCTTTTATCCAACGAGTGGCATTAATAAAATCTACCGCATAGTTATCATGCTCTTCAATTCCAGTGGCAATCGCAAAAATATTAGGATCAAAAATAATATCTTCAGCAGGAAAGCCAATTTCATTCACTAAGATTTCATAGCAGCGCTGGCAGATTTCTGTTTTACGTTTGAATGTGTCTGCTTGGCCCACTTCATCGAAAGCCATCACCACAGAAGCCGCACCATAACGACGAATTAAGCGCGCCTGCTTTTTAAAAGGCTCTTCACCTTCTTTTAGGGAAATGGAGTTAACAATAGGTTTGCCTTGAATGCATTTCAAGCCTGCCTCAATCACGCTCCATTTAGAAGAATCGATCATGATTGGAACTCGAGCAATATCAGGCTCAGAGGCAATTAGATTTAAGAAGCGAGTCATCGCTGCCTCAGAATCTAACATTGCCTCATCCATATTGATATCGATGACTTGTGCACCATTCTCAACCTGCTGGCGCGCAACTACCAGCGCCTCATCAAATTGATTATTAAGGATCATGCGGGAAAATGCTTTTGATCCTGTGACGTTAGTACGCTCACCAATATTGACGAAACCAATTGCAGCAGTGACATTAAACGGCTCTAATCCTGAAAGCTTCATTGCTGGAATGACTTTTTTGTCTAGCTTGCTCATGCTGATGCCTCAGCACTTTCTTTGTAAAAGGCACGCGGCTTGCGCTTCGCAACTGCATTGGCAATGGCGCGAATGTGATCGGGTGTAGTGCCACAGCAACCCCCTACTAGATTCACTAAGCCGTCTTTAGCAAAACCATCTACAAGGCTAGAAGTGATATCTGGAGTCTCATCAAAGCCAGTATCACTCATCGGATTAGGCAGCCCAGCATTGGGATAACAAGAAATTGCGGCATCACAAATACGTGCGAGCTCTGCAATATAAGGACGCATCAAGGCGGCGCCTAAGGCACAATTCAAGCCAAATGTCAGTGGCTTAATATGGCGCAGGCTATTCCAAAATGCCTCAACGGTTTGACCAGATAAGATTCGTCCAGAGGCATCAGTGACCGTTCCTGAAATCATCACCGGCAAACGCTCACCAGTTTCCTCAAAGAATTCATCTAAAGCAAACAATGCAGCTTTGGCATTGAGTGTGTCAAAAATGGTTTCAACTAAAAATAAATCAACGCCGCCTGCGAATAGGCCTTCAATCTGCTCGCGATATGAAGCACGGAGAGTATCAAAGGAGACATTGCGCGCACCCGGATCATTCACATCTGGAGAAATGCTTGCGGTCTTTGGTGTAGGGCCAATTGCTCCAGCAGCAAAACGAGGTTTATCGGCTGTACTATATTTTTCACAAGCTGCGCGCGCAAGCTTTGCAGAGATTTCATTCATCTCACGTGCGAGGCCCGCCATTTTGTAATCTTCTTGCGCAACTGAGGTTGCACCAAAAGTGTTTGTTTCAATGATGTCAGCGCCAGCATCTAAATACTGCTCATGAATCTTGCTAATGATGTGCGGCTGAGTTAAGACTAGGAGTTCATTATTGCCCTTGATATCTCCGGGATGATCCACAAAGCGAGTATTGGTCGGGAGCCCTCGGTAATCTGCCTCAGTCAACTTGTGTTGCTGAATCATCGTACCCATTGCGCCATCCAAAATCAGAATGCGCTGCTTTAGTAGCTCAGGAAGTGCCTGACCACGGGTGTAAGGCTGGGACAAACCATTAGTTTGCATTTTTAACCGGATTAATCTCTAGAATCCCTTATTCTATTGGAAAAGCCACTTTTTATTTAACCCGGAGCAGGTATGTTTGGAACAATTCCAGAATTCAATCAAAGCCTTGAAATGTTTAAAACCATGTGGGGACAGGGTGTAGCAGGTCAAGCTGGTCAATTTCCCTTCACTACAGATGCCTCTAAGGCCGCTGGCGGCTTTGGCGCAGCTTTTCCAGGTCTAGACATTGAAGAGCTTGAAAAGCGCATCAAAGACCTCAAAAGCGTTGAGAGCTGGCTCAATCTCAACCTCAACCTCCTCAAGTCTACTATTCAAGGCCTTGAAGTCCAACACGCAACGATGATGGCGCTAAAGTCATTTGGCGATGCAGTGTCGGCAGCTAGCGCTGCAGGAACTGCACCAAAAGAAGAGACGAGCACTAAAGCAAGCAGCTTTAAAGCTAAGCCACGGAAAACCGCAACACGCCGTCCTCGCAAAGCTGGCGACGCAACTTACCTCGACGAAGTAGGTAATTCAGATGAGCAATAGCCTCGCCCATTGCAAAAGTAAGCTGGTGAATATCTAATTCCCTTTTAAATAAAACTGGCACTATCTCCCTAGCATGTGCCGGTTCTTTACATGCGCCTAGCGTGTCAGCTAAACGATCATCATGATGGGCTTTTAATTGCGCAATACGTGGCTTCATCCCTTTAAAGGGCTTACCATGCGAGGGCAGCACAAGGGTGTCTTCAGGTAAGGGCAAGTATCGATCTAAAGACTCCAAATACAAGCCTAGAGGATCTGCATCAGGATCAACATCAAATACGCTGACATTCGTTGAGATACGCGGCAAGAGCATATCTCCAGAAATTAATACGCCCAACTCTTTACAAAATAAAGAGGCATGCTCAGGTGCATGACCATAGCCCATGATGACTTGCCATTGTCGTCCACCGATTAAAATATTTTCGCCATCCATAATGCGGCGATATTGACGGGGCATGCCGGGCACCATATTGCTATAGTAGTTAGAGCGTGCCCGAATTTTTTCTAAATCTTCTTCTGCAATCAAGCCGTGCCTTTTGAAATGGTCAGCGGATCCACCGCCGCCAGCACGTGCACCAATTGCAGCACCACCCTCCTTGCAGCTAAGCCATTGCGCAGTCAGAAAATCTGTCATTGAAATCCACAAAGGCGCCTGCCATTTTTCACATAACCATTGTGCTAAACCGACATGATCAGGGTGCATGTGGGTCGCCAGCACCCTAAGAACTGGCAAACCTTCTAGCTGGGTAGCAAATATTTTTTCCCACGCAGCTTTTGTCTCTTCATTCGCGATCCCACAATCAACAATTGTCCAACCCTCAACACCGTCAATTTCATCACGTAAAAGCCAAAGATTGATATGATCCAAGGCGAATGGCAATTTCATTCTCAGCCAACGAACACCTGGTGCAAGCACAATCGTAGTACCAAAATCAGGAAGCGCCTCTCCTAATGGATAATGAAGAGCGCTTTCAGCTTTTGTCTGAGGTTTTGTGGTCATAATTGAGCTTTATTCTGTTTATTTTCTTTTGAATCGCTATAGTTTTTAGGTTTACTTTGACAAACGTTCCATCACCCTGCGTTAATTGGTGCGATATTAATCCTGAGAGCGGACTCTGCCGTGGATGCTACCGCACGCTTGCAGAAATTGCCACTTGGTCGGAACTCTCAAATCCTGAGAAACTTGAGGTTTGGTCAAATCTAAAGGCGCGCAAACCTCAAACTGCACAGTAAGTTCTTTTACTTATTTACATCAACAATTAAACGGCCACGCACATTGCCAGCCATCAGCTCTTGTGCATACTTGAGCGATTCCTCCAGTGTAATTTCATGAGAAATTTCGTCTAAAGTTTTCAGATCTACTAACTTGGCTAGTTGCTCATATGCTGCAATTCTTTTCGCGCGCGGTACAGTGACGCTATTGACGCCATAAAGAGTTACGCCACGTAAAATAAATGGTGCCACTGAAGCTGGAAAATCCATCCCTTGTGCCAGACCACAGGCAGCTACAGCGCCATTACTTTTGGTTTGTGCGCAGGCATTAGCCAAGGTATGACTACCAACGCTGTCTAATACTGCTGCCCAACGTTCTTTTACTAAAGGCTTTCCTGGAGCAGATAAAGTAGCACGATCAATTACCTCAGCAGCACCTAATTTTTTTAAATACTCTGCCTCAGACATACGTCCAGTACTAGCAACTACAGTAAACCCCAGTTTGCTAAGAAGGGCGACTGCAAAACTACCGACACCACCAGCTGCTCCCGTTACCAATACCTCACCATCACTCGGTTTTAGGTCATGCTTTTGTAAGGCCATTACACAAAGCATTGCGGTATAGCCTGCCGTACCAATTGCCAAAGCTTGCTTAGCGGTAAACCCTTTAGGCAATGGAATTAGCCAATCTGCCTTCACCCGAGCTTGTTGCGCCAATCCTCCCCAATGTCCCTCACCAACCCCCCAGCCATTTAGAAGCACCATATCGCCAGCCTTAAAGTCAGGGCTACTGCTTTCTATTACCTCACCAGCGAAATCGATCCCTGGCACCATAGGAAAGCTCCTTACTACAGGGCTTTTACCAGTTATTGCCAAGCCATCTTTGTAATTTAGGGTGGAATAAAGGACCTTAACCCGTACGTCGCCCTCAGGCAGGCTAGCCTCATCAGCCTGGCCAAGCTCAGCACGGTAACCTTGATCATCCTTATTTATCAATATTGCTTTAAACATGTTTCTTCCTTTTCAAGCGAGGTAATTTCTCGCATCAATTATGTAATAGGTTTATCCTAACGAGCATTGCTAATTATGGAGGCTTCCATGAAAAAAATTCTACTATTAACCGTAATTGCCAGCTCGTTGCTTTCTGGGTGTTATTCGACCCAAATCAATATGTCTATGGGCAATATGCGGCTCATCACTTCTAGTGCCAGCCCACAAGAGGTCATGGATTTTGCTACCCAGACTTGTAGGGATGACTTTTATCAGGGTGCCAGCTTCCTTTCTAAGGCAGGCAAGGAGTATCGCTTCAAATGCGTAAAAGCCGAAGAAAATGAAATCTTGATCCCTATTCCAGGTACAACTATCACGGCTCCTGTTAAAGCAGAAGCAAAGTAACTAGATTTGATGACCCCGTTTACCTCACAAGAGCTTCGCAAAGGATTTGCATCATTTGCCACTGGGGTCACTGTCATTACATGCCTTGATGAAAACCAAGGTCATCACGGCATCACCATCAGTTCATTCAATTCAGTTTCTTTAGAGCCTCCATTAATCCTTTGGAGCCTAAAGAGACAGTCTCGCCTCATGCCTTGGGTAGAGACTGGCAAAAAACATTTAATACATGTACTTGACCGATCACAAGAAAACTTAGCGATGCACTTTGCTACAGTAAAGCTAGACCAATTTGTTGGTGTTGACCACAAGTTAGCTGAAAGTGGCTTAACCCAAATTAATCATTGCGTTGCATACTATGAATGTGAAACAGTTTCCGTACATGTTGGCGGGGACCATAACATTATTGTTGCCAAAGTGATTAATCTAAAGAATCACCCAGAAAAAGAACCCCTCATTTTTGCTCGCAGCAAGTTTGTTGGCCTAGATTTTGCAGAAGTAAAGTCTAGTTAAATAATCTTTCAAGGAAAAGACATGATGCGTTTATGGGGTCGCAAAAGTTCTATTAATGTTCAAAAAGTATTATGGTGTCTTGCTGAGCTGGGACTTAAACAAGGGCAGGACTTTGAGCGCATTGATGCTGGACTTCACTTCGGCGTGAACCAGACCCCCGAGTTTCTAAAAATGAATCCTAATGGTCTTGTACCAACTCTAGAGATTGGTGATCTGACTCTTTGGGAATCTAACACTATCATGCGCTACTTGGTTAAAGAACAAGATAAAAATAAGCGCTTTCCTGCGGATATCCATGCTCAGTATGGATCTGAAAAATGGCTAGACTGGCAATTGGGGACTTTATGGCCAGTATTGCGGCCTGCTTTTTTGGGTTTAACTAGAACCCCAGAGGCAGAGCGTAATTACAGTGCAATAGAAAAGTCATTCCAAGCTACCAATCAATTGTTTGCCCTACTTGATCAAGTCTTAAGTAAGCAGTCCTATTGCTCTGGCAATCAATTTCACATTGGTGATATTGCGCTTGCCCTTTGTGCGAGTCGCTGGATCTTGTTACATCAAACCTTCTCAGACAAAACTGGGCCACGTGCAGAACTCAAAAATATTGATGCATGGCTAAAACGCTTAGAGCAAGAAACTTGCTATAACGTAGTGGCAGAAAAAGAACTTAATATCGTCAAATAGTTTTGAACTGCTTGAAATTTGAGTATTTACTGCTGATTAAATTTCTTAGCATGATGGTCGGCACCAATAAAGAGATACATCGCAGGCACCACAAATAAGGTAAAAAGTGTGCCGATAGAGAGCCCAGTAAAAATCACAATGCCCATAGACTGACGACCAGCTGCGCCCGCTCCTGAAGCAATTACCAGGGGCAAGACACCTAGCACCATTGCTGCTGTTGTCATCAAGATTGGTCTTAAGCGAACGCTACTGGCTTCAATAATCGCTTCAAGCTTACTTCGACCCGCTGCTTGTAACTCATTAGCAAATTGCACAATCAAAATACCGTGCTTACTAATCAAGCCCATTAAGGTTACTAAGCCAACCTGGGTATAAACATTCAAGGTCGTAAATCCTAAATTAATAAAGATCAGCGCTCCAAACAAGGCAAGAGGCACTGACACCAAAATAACAATGGGGTCTCGGAAGCTTTCAAACTGTGCAGCCAGCACTAGGAAGACGATTAATATCGCAAAGAACATCGTTACCAAGAAGCCACCGGACTCGGCCATGAACTGACGAGATGGCCCCGCATAGTCCATGCTGTAACCATTTGGTGCAACTTCTTTTAAGGCTTGACGCATAAACTCTAATACTTCTGCCTGTGAAACAAATGGGGTACTTACACCAGAAATCGTAGCAGAGTTCAATTGCTGAAAGTGGTTAATGGATTGCGGCACTACACGTTGCTTAATACTAGCAATCGTCCGAGCCTGAATCATTGCACCGCTTGGCGTCCGAATATAGTAGTCCAAGATTTGATCCGGATTTAAACGGTCTACCTGTTTTACTTGTGGAATAACTCGATACGATCTTCCTGCAACTGAAAAGTAGTTCACATATCCACCGCCTAGTGCGGCAGATAAAGCAGAGCCGACTTGCTGTTGCGTCATACCCAGTGCCGCCACTTTCTCACGGTCGATCACCAATACATCTTGGGGCTTATCAATCTTGAGATCTGTATCTACGTAGAAGAAATTTCCAGAACGACGGGCCTTATCCAAAACTGCCTGAGAAATCTCATTCAATTGCTCATACGATTCTGTAGTATTAATCACAACTTGCACTGGAAAGCCCTGGGCACCAGGCAATGCGGGGAACTGGAAAGCTGCTACGCGAGCACCAGCAATCGAATTCCACTTCTGCTGCATATCTTGTTGGAACTTCGTGGCATTACGACTACGCTCGCTCCAATCTTTTAATAAGATACCGCCAAAGCTTGAGGTTGGACTAGTGATCTGAAAAGCTTGTTCATACTCTGGTTCAGCACTGGCAATTGCATAAATCTGATCTGCGTAAGTTTGCATTTGATTGACGGTGCTATTGGGTGGGCCAGATGCCTGCATCAATACAATTCCTTGGTCCTCAGTAGGCGCTAGCTCAGAACGGGATGTTGCATAAAGATAAGCAACACCTCCCAAAAGGATGGCGCCCAGCACAATAATCACTTGCCAAGTACTTAATAGCTCTCGTAAAGTTGATTGATAACTATGGTGAACCTTTTCAAAAATTTGATCAATTTTTTGCACAAAAGCTGAGGCCTCTTGCTCTTCCGTAAAAATACGTGAGCACATCATTGGTGATAGCGTTAATGCAATCAGTCCCGAGACGGCAACTGCACTAGCAAGAGTAAAAGCAAACTCCGTAAAGAGCGCACCTGTAAGGCCTCCCTGGAACCCAATTGGAATATATACCGCAATCAAAACCACTGTCATTGCCAAAATAGGGCTACCTAACTCACGGGCAGCAATCAATGAAGCCTCTAATGGGGACTTACCTTCCTTCATATGGCGGTCAACGTTTTCAACGACGATAATGGCATCGTCTACTACCAAACCAATCGCTAAAACCAAGGCCAAGAGAGTCAACAAATTAATGGAGTAGCCAAGCACCTGCATTAAAAAGAATGTCCCAATTAAAGAGAGGGGCATGGCAATGACTGGAACTGCAACTGCACGTACGCTACCCAGGAAAAGATAAATCACTGCCGTAACAATGACCAAGGCCTCAATCAAAGTCAAAACTACTTCGTCAATAGAGCTGGTAATAAATTCAGTGGAGTCGTAGACAATTTTTCCAGTCATACCGATTGGTAACTGCTTTTGAATATCAGGTAACGCCTCTCTTACGCGCTCAGCAACATCTAATAAGTTAGCCTGTGGTGCAACTTTGATGCCAATAAATACAGACCTCCTGCCACTAAATGCCACATTGGTGTTGTAATCTTCAGATCCTAAAGAGACTGTTGCTACTTGATCTAAGTAGACTATATTGACGCCATCTTTCTTGACAACTAACTTACGAAATTCCTCTAAGGTATGAAGGTCCGTTCCGGCGACCAGATCAACGGCAACCATATCGCCTTTAGTACTTCCGACGGCTGACAAATAGTTATTAGCAGACAGTGCTGAATAAACATCATCAGCGCCTAACCCAAGGCCAGCCATCTTCTCGCGGTCTAACCATGCACGTAATGCAAATTTTCTACCACCAATAATTTCAGCATTTTGAACACCCTGAACTGAATCCAACTTTGGCTTTACAACCCTTAATAAATAGTCAGTAATTGCATTATTAGGAAGTTGGTCGCTATAGAAACCCATATACATCGCAGCCGTAGACTGCCCAACCTGAACCGTCAATACAGGTTGTTGAGCCTGTGGTGGAAGCTGATTCTTAACAGCGCTGATTTGTGTCTGAATCTGGGTTAATGCTGAATTTGAGTCGTAGTTCAACTTTAATGTAGCTACGATTGTTGACACGCCGCTCACGCTCGTAGAAGATAAATAGTCAATACCTTGGGCTTGTGCAATCGAGGCTTCTAGCGGCTGAGTAATAAAGCCTGCAATCGTTTCAGGATCAGCCCCGTAGTAGGCCGTGCTGATGGTCACAATTGCATTTTGAGTTTGGGGATACTGATTTACTGGCAAAGAGCCGATAGCTTTCAGACCAAACACTAAAACGAGTGCGCTCACAACCAGCGATAGCACTGGCTTGCGAATAAATATATCAGTCCAATTCATGGGCTAATTATTCCTGCGGCTTAGGATCGGGTGAGTTTGCAGGCAGCACCTTGTTATTAATAATCAGTGGTGTACCGTTCTTCAGCTTTAACTGTCCACTCGTAACTACAGTAGCGCCCTCTTCAATCCCTTTAAGAATTGCAACTTGATCGCCACGGGTGGTACCAGTGGTGACGAATACCTGCTGGGCCTCTAATGCTGGATTACCTTGCTTATCTTTCTTACCAGTAGGTTTGGCAATAAATACTGTTGAGCCATAGGGGTTGTAGGTAACTGCCGTTTGTGGCAGCGTAAGTAATTTCACCTGGTCACCCAACTTGATATCTACATTTGCAAACATGCCAGGGAGAATTTTCTTATCGGGATTGGCGATCTGCGCCTCGACTTGAATATTACGAGTATTGGTGTCCACTTTTGGACTAACCGCAGTAATCTTGCCAGTAAAACTTGCATCCTTAAATGCATCAGTAGTAACAACGATATTTTGGCCCACCTGAATTTGTTCTGCATTACTTTGCGGTAAATTGAAATCTACAAATATAGGATCTAAGGTTTGTAACGTTAAGAGCTTATCGCCAGGGTTCACATACTGGCCAGGATTAATCATGACGATACCCACTCGACCACTAAATGGTGCTTTGAGATTTTTCTTCGCTACTAAAGCGATCTGCGCCTCAAACTGTGCTTGCTTAGATTTTGCATCTGCAGCGCTAGTATCAAATACATTTTTACTAATCGCCTCAATGGCTAACTGCTGCCTATCACGCTCATTGATTACCTTAGCAAGGTCAGCCATTGCTTTCAATGATTTAAGCTGTGCGACGTCTGAAGCATCGTTTAACTTAATTAATAAGTCATTCTCTTTCACATCCTGGCCAGACTTAACTGGTACTGCTAGAACTAATCCACCAATTTCAGTGCTTAACTCAACTCCTCTAAAAGCACGAACATTACCAACGCTCGTCAACTTTGGCTGCCATTCAGAGGTAGCAATGACCATCGTTGAAACGGTTGCTGGAGGTAATCCCATGCCTGAGATGAAATACTTAAACATGAGTGTCTTTGTCTGATTAAAGGCAAAAATCAAGCCTAGTAATAAAAAAACACCACACAACATAATAATCATGCGACGTTGCAAAGGCTCCATTGCCATCAACTTCGCATGTACTTTTGTACCGCGCCACTTTTGCTCAATGCGGGCCCAAAATGCTTTTGCTTTTTCCCAAAGAGCAGTCGCCCTCTCGCGGAGTTTCCAATCCAAAGCTTTGCGCTGCATCCACGCCCATAGGGCAAGAACTAGAGCAATAAGCTTATTCTTAATTTTTTCTAGAAGTTTCATCTTGATCTTTATTCGCTATCTCTTTTGGTTTAAAGGCCGGACCTTCACGATTCCACCAGCCGCCACCAAGTGCTGTAAATAATGCTGCTGTGTCAGAAAAACGAGTTGCTTGTGCTGATACTGATTTCACTTTTGCCTGTTGATACTGATTTTGATAATATAAAACTGCTAGATAGCTTGCTGTGCCCAATTTATATTGCTGCTGTACGAGGTCCAAGGTCTCAAAGGCATATCGCTCTGCATCTGATGCCGCCTTTAATGCAAGTGCCCCAGTCTCTAAAGCACGGAGCGCATTAGCCACCTCCTGAAAAGCACTCAGGACAGTTGCCTGATATTGAAATGCTGCCTTCTCATAATTAGCAATTGCACCACGACGCTGCGCTAGTAATTGGCCTCCCTGAAATAAAGGCTGCAAAATCCCACCGCCGAGAGACCACAAAGATGAGTTAGGGCCGAATAAATTATTAGAGGTTAAAGAGGCAGCTCCAATTGACCCCGTGATATTAAATTGCGGTAACAAGTTAGCAGTAGCAACACCTACAAATGCATTCTGCGCTTTGAGTTGGGCTTCTGCTGCCCTTATATCTGGTCTTTGTCGAACTAAAGTTGATGGCACTGATAGAGGTAATTTTTCCGGTAAATGCAAGTTGGAAAGATCGAACTCTGTAATATTGGCATTACTTGGTATCTCACCAACAAGTACTGCTAGCTGATTTCTGGCAAATGCTAAATTTCTTTCGTAGTTAAATAGATCTGCTTGTGAACTTGCTACCAAAGTTTGTTGGGAAGTCAGATCAACTTTGTTGACTGTTCCAATCTTTAATTGTTTCTCTGTCAATTCTGCCAAATTGATTTGGGCTTTTAGAATCTCTTCTGTCGCCAGCATCTGCGCGCGTAAAGCTGCCTCTTTAATCGCTGCTGTAACCACATTACCAGTTAAAGAAAGATAAGCGCCTTCTAATTGAAACTGTGCAACTTCTGCCTGCGCTCTAGCGCCCTCTACGGCACGACGGGCTCCACCAAAAACGTCCAGCTTATAAGTCACATTCACTGAAGTGTTGTAAAGATTGTATGTATCGGTCCCGTAATTAAGCCCATAGACTGCGGATGGTTGTTTTTGTCTTACAGCATCTGCACCCACGCTAACCTGCGGAAAATACTGCCCACCAATTTGTGCGTTGACATTTTCTTGCGCAGCTCGAAGTGCTGCATCAGCAGCACCTAGGTTTGGATTTTGCTCGAGTGCTTTTTTAATGAGGGCATCAAGCTCTGGCGATTTATAAAGCTCCCACCACTGTGCCTCTATATCTGCTCCTTCATTAAATTCTTGTGGAGTTCCGCCCGGCACACCAGCTGCAGTAGTTAATTTTGGTGAAAGAGGCCCTTCGGTATAGCTTGAAGTTTTTGGAGAGTCAGGCTGCTTGAAGTCTGGTCCAACCGCGCAGGCAGATAAAGCCGCTGCGCATATCAACAGAAGTAAATTTAAACGTGAGAGTGGGGGCACTTTCGACTGAAACATTAATTACTACAAATATCCTCTTTTACAAGGCTTATTTGAACACAGAAATGCTAATAAAGCCTTGTAAAGCCCTGATTTAACTGCCTAAGTTTATTCGCAGCCATACAAAGATATCAATCGTAGAAATTATTCGACCGTTACGCTCTTAGCCAGGTTTCTTGGCTTATCAACGTCAGTTCCAAGCGCGCATGCAGTATGGTATGCCAGCAACTGAAGTGGCACTACATGCAAGATAGGTGAGAGGTTTCCATAATGCTCAGGCAAGCGAACGACATTAATGCCATCACTAGTGGTAATTTCTGTATCGTGATCAGCAAAAACGTATAGCTTGCCGCCACGCGCCTTTACCTCCTGCATATTAGATTTGAGTTTTTCCAACAGCAAATCGTTTGGTGCAACTGTGACAACGGGCATCTTGTCCGTTACCAATGCTAATGGTCCATGCTTCAACTCTCCTGCTGGATAGGCTTCAGCATGAATGTACGAGATCTCTTTTAGCTTCAGAGCGCCTTCAAGAGCGATTGGATAATGTAAGCCGCGACCTAAGAAAAGCGCATTCTCACATTTAGAAAAAGCTTCACTCCAGGCAATAATTTGTGGCTCTA
>CANHLB010000018.1 GCA_947461335.1 Burkholderiaceae bacterium
GGCAAATCATCAGGGGTTGGCAGAACTATTGTGCTGTCTTCATTTTTGATGGGCGGACCATCAGGCTCAGGTGTCGCAACTACAGTTACCGTAGGTTCTGTTGCTGCGCCCATGCTAGAAAAGGTTGGCTATGAAAAGAATGCTGCTGGAGGTCTGTTAGCTGCTGGCGGTCTTGGCGCCATTATTTCTCCACCAGTACTTGGGGCTGCCGCATTCTTGATTGCTGACTTTCTTAAGATCTCCTATTTAGATGTCTTGCTGATGGCAACCATCCCCACTATTTTGTTCTACCTCGGCTTATTTGTCATGGTCGAAATCGATGTCCGCAAATACGGCATGAAGAATATTCATTTTGATACTGTTGAATCAGCTTGGCAATTAACTAAAAAATACTGGTTCCACTTTTTCTCTCTGATATCCATTGTGGTTTTCATGATGTTTGGCTTTTCACCTGTGATGTCCGTATTTTGGGCAACAGTAGTTTCAGCTTTTTCCAGTATGTTGCGCAAAGATACTGCCATTATTCCTTGGGCTTGGTTTCAAGGTAAAGAGCCTATTTTCTCAGGCCTTTACAACTCCAACCTCACTAAAGCGCTTGCCTCAGGTTCGACTGGTGTGTTAGCCATTGCAGCAACCTGCGCAGGAGCTGGCCTCATTGTTGGCACTGTTACCCTAACCGGTCTTGGACTCAAATTTAGCTCAATCGTGATTCAGTATGCAGGTGGCTCACTCTTGCTGACGGCCATTTTCACTGCTTTAATTGTTTGGATAGTAGGCTTGGCAGTTCCGGTAACTGCCTCATACATTATTTGCGCGGTGATTGCAGCGCCTGCACTAATTAATTTGGGTGTACCAGCATTTGCAGCGCACATGTTTATCTTCTACTATGCTGTACTCTCGGAAGTCTCTCCTCCAACAGCACTCTCACCATTTGCAGCGGCGGCGATTTGCAAGGGCAACCCCTATAGGACGACCTTACAAACCTGGAAATATGTAGCGCCAGCGATTCTGGTGCCATTTATGTTTGTACTAGATAAATCTGGTGTGAGCTTGCTCTTGATGGGATCCAGTAGCGCATTAGAACAGGCTGATTGGATGCAAATTGCCTGGATCTCTTTTACCGCAGTAGTCGGAATTATTTGTTTGGCTGGCGGTCTGCAAGGCTGGTTTATTGAAAAGACCAAAATTTTTGAACGCATCATCATGGTAATTTCTGGGGTTGCTTTGGCTTACCCATCAAGTGAGGCTGACTTAGTTGGCTTTATTGGTTTTGGATTGGTACTGATTACACAAACTTTAACCCACTTGAAGTTAAGTCGCAAACCATCCTAGTCAATATGATGGAGTGCAAATGCATTAATGAATAAGGCCCGCTAATGCGGGCCTTATTCATTAAATTGCTATTAATTGAGTCTTAAGAAATCTTAGTCCAAGCCGTTTTGCCAGCATACTTCTTAATGGCTGCTTCATCAAACTCAAAGCCTAGACCTGGTGTTTTATGTAAGATCAAATCACCATTCTTAAAAGTGAGTTGCTTATTAATCAGTCTACGGAAATTAAGCACCTGATCATCTAAAAAGAATTCCACAAAACGGGCGTTGGGCGTAGCAGCAACCAGAGGGGCATGCAAATCATGCATCCAATGAGGGCAAACTGTTACGCCCTTCAAATCTGCATACGCTGAGATTCTGCGCCATTCTGTAATACCACCACAAACTGCAGCATCTGATTGCAAGATCCTTGCCCCGCCTGTATCAATTAACTCCCGAAAGCGCCAGCGTCCAGCTTCCATTTCACCGGTGGCGACATTAATCTTAGTAAGACGAGCTAGAGCAGCGTGTAAATCAATTGCATCAGGAGAGAACGGCTCTTCAATCCAGTATGGGTTATAGGCCTCAAAACGACGCATATACTCCAGAGCAGTTGGTAAATCACGCCAAGCATTATTGGCATCCAAAGTCAGCAAAATATCATCACCAATGGCTTTACGAGCTGCCTTCACTCGAGCTTCTTCTTGGGCAGGGGATAGGCGCCCCACTTTCATCTTAACGGCTTTAAATCCTTGTTTAACGTAAGACTCCATTTCCTTACCAAGCATGGCGGGTGTTTTACCCTCAAGGTAATAGCCGCCACTGGCATATGCAGGAACCCGATCATCCACTACAGAGCCAAGATATTGATGAAGAGGGAGACCAACAGAGCGCGCATTCAAATCCCAAAGCGCTGTATCTAAAATCGAGATCCCCCGCATCACTGCGCCAGTACGCCCCTGCAAGATGGATTCGTTATACATCTCCATCCATAAACCTTCGCTACGATGGCTATTTTGTCCGATCAGCTTTGGCGCCAATAATTGCTCTACTGCAATTTTGGCAATATCACCACCAGCACTTCCAACGTAACAAAAGCCAATACCTTCATTCCCATCCTTACCTCGAACTTTCACCACGCAATAGTGACGCTCGGATACTGTGCGAGTAGAAAATGAAGTGACTTTATCTAAAGGTACTGCTACTGAAGCGACCTCAACAGATTCAATGATTGGCATCTGGACTCCTTATTTCAAAAAGTGATTGTATCGATAATTTAAATGCTTGGTAACTGCTTAAATAGGGGCATATCAACAGGATTTTTAGCTTATGAAAACAATACGTTCATTTGTAGGCGTACTCAGGACGGGGCTAAAAAGTGCTTTAAGGCAATTAAATCATGTACTGACTCACATTATTAGATAATTACGAGGTGAATAAAAAAGTGACTTTTTGCTCCCCTCTATTTAAAGCTGCAGTTGTTCTGATTGGATATAGCTGCCTTAGCCTGCTGCCTGGGTTCATATCCACAGCTAGCGCACAAAATAATCCGCCCCGTAAAAAAGTTATTGTTCAAAACACTAAACCGGTTGGCTTCAAAGATAATTCTGCGAAGGGTGCGCCAAAAAGCAATAGCTTAAATCCCGCACTCTTTCAGCGCAAAGACCCAAGCGAGTTAGATCTCGAAAGCGCTAGTAGTCTTGACTACCGGGTGATCCAAGGATGCTTAAGACGCAACTTCAATGAAGATAATCTGCCTTCAAGCATCGGTATCGACAATCGACAGTTTTCTGAATTCTTTAAAAATCAGACCAAAACTTTCTTCGACCGCATGCGGGGTGATTGCATTCCTTATGCTGCCGCTTTTGGAAGTCGCAATCGCTTTAATTCACTTAGCATCATGAATGGTCCTATTCAAGATAGTAAGACCGAAGTTTGGACATTCACACCCTCAGCTTTTGGCGGATTCTTAGTACAGCAAGATTATTTGAAAAATGAATCTGCAAACCTCACAGAGATTCGCATTCCATTGCGCGATGTTTTATATGACCCTCGCAAAGTGGGTGATAAGCTACCCGTAGAATTGGTTTGGGAGCTGAACTCCATCATCAAACAAATTTATCCTGAAGACAATAATTCCCTAGAGAACACTAATAGTGTAGTTCGCTTGATTGTTGACTTTGGTGATCGTGAAAGATGGGCGCAAATTTGGGCTACTGAAATTATTGACCCCATTAACAAGGAAGTATTTGCAAGTGCCTATTGGGTAGATCGTGGTGATATCCCCGGAGGCTTTTTTACTGGTAGCGGTGAATCTTTAGAACGCTCTTTTTGGACTAATCCCCTGAGCTATCGACGTATTTCTAGGGGTGTTGGAATGGTACGTGCTGGCTCTAGTAAGCGCAGCAAAAACAATACACCTGTTGCCCAAGCAGCCCCAACTCAACAGCGCTATCGGGCGCATATGGGTATAGATTATTCAGCGCCGGTTGGCACGCCTATTTTTAGCGTAGCCAATGGAAAAGTAGCCCATCTAGGATGGAGCGGGGCTTTTGGTAACCTGATCATTTTGGAGCATCCGGGTGGCTATCACACTTATTACGCCCACTTGAGTAATTACAACACTGAACTTGCAGAAGGTAATGAAGTGCGCCGCGGCCTAGAAATTGGTTATGTTGGATCTACCGGAAGATCCACAGGTCCACATCTCCATTTTGAACTCAGAAAAAATGGTATCTACGTTGATCCTTACGGAATAAAGACTCAGCTGGATTTATGGTCCATGCGTGATAACGAGAGCGGTCAATTGACCAGAGAAATTTTGCTACTCGGTAGTCCCTTAAAAAATAATTGATACCCACTTTAAAAATATGGGAGAAATGAAAATAGGGTCCATCAGGACCCTATTTCTTTAGCAAAACATAAATCTATTGATTAACCAAGCACCAATACTGGCAACTTAGAATGAACAATGACCTCGTGTGTTTCACTACCGAGCAAAATGCCTTTGATACCTGTGCGCTTATGCGAGGCCATCACAATCACATCGGCCTTTGCTTTTTTAGCTCCGTCCAAAATACCTTCAGATAAATTGCTATTAGAAATATGCAGAGTTTTTGCTTTAATGCTAGCGCCTAATGCAGTAGCTGCTTTTTTAAACACGTCCTTGGCGTAAGCCTCACATACCTTCTGATGATCTTTTTGAGTAATGCCATAACCCATAGTGCTGTCGGAATACACCATTGGAGGCAGGGGATCGGATACGTATACCAAGGTCACAGCAGCATTATCAGCCTTTGCAAGTTCAGCTACCTTCTTCAAAGATTTTTTGCTGATTTCTGAGCCATCGACTGGCACCAATAAATGCTTAAACATATTGACTCCCTTTAAATTAAATTACTGATCTATACTTTCTATCATAAAGCTTATTATTAGGCATTAACAGCTCAAAAAGGGGAACTTAATTGCTCAAGTATTTCGCTATCTATTTTTCATTTTTAATCACGATGATTGCAATCGATCTAGTTTGGCTCTTAGGTATAGCTAAAAGCCTATATCGAGATGAAATGGGTGATTTAATGGCCACTGAGCCCAAACTTGTTGCTGGCCTCGCCTTCTATCTACTCTATGCATTGGGGGCAGTAATTTTTGTTGTTATTCCAGCCCTATCAAAACAGTCATTGTTATATGCACTGCAATATGGCGCTCTGTTTGGCTTCTTTTGTTACATGACCTACGATCTGACTAACCTAGCTGTTATTAGAGACTTTCCAACTCGACTCGCATTTGTCGATATAGCCTGGGGAAGTTTCGTCACTGCAGTAGTTTCTTGCCTAGCTTATTGGGTTGGCGACCGTTTTTCCTAAATAACCCGTATCGAACATCTCGATGTTCTTCCAACCTAAAATCCTTGACTGCTTTTCTGGTTACAACAAAACCTTATTTGCAAAAGATGTTCTAGCTGGATTAACGGTAGGCATCGTCGCCCTACCTTTAGCAATGGCTTTTGCAATTGCTAGCGGCCTTAAACCAGAAGCGGGTATTTTTACTGCCATTATTGCTGGCGGCATCATTTCTATTCTTGGTGGTAGCCGCGTTCAAATTGGAGGGCCTGCTGGCGCTTTCATTGTGATTGTGTACGGCATCGTTGAGCGCTATGGGGTCTCCAACTTATTACTTGCTACCGCAATGTCAGGTGTGTTTCTCATCTTGATGGGCACCTTTCGCCTCGGAACACTAATACGCTTTATCCCCATCGCTGTGATTATTGGTTTTACCAATGGCATTGCATTTCTGATTGGCTTATCCCAAATCAAGGATTTCTTTGGGCTTGACATTGATAAAATGCCTGCGCAATTTTTTCCAGCCATTCAAACACTGTATCAAGCTGCTGATACCTTCAACCCAATTGCGCTTGGTGTTGCATCGGGTAGTCTTGCCATCATTATTTTGTGGAGGATATTTCAAAAATACTTAGGTCACTTACGGCATATCCCTGGTACGGTGATTGCCATGGTAGTAGCAACATTGACTACAGGCCTACTCAAACTTCCAATAGATACGATAGGCAGTCGTTTTGGCGGAATACCATCTGGCTTGCCACATTTTGAGTGGATCCCGATTAGCTGGGAAACTGCCCAATATATGGTGGTACCGGCCCTTACCTTGGCCCTACTAGGTGCAATCGAATCACTTCTCTGCGCTCGTATTGCAGATGGACTAATTCACGATCGTCATAACTCCAATCAGGAACTACTTGCACAAGGTCTTGCTAACGTAGTCACACCTTTTTTTGGTGGCATGCCAGCAACCGGCACCATTGCACGGACGGTGACTAATGTTGAAAGTGGGGCTAGCACCCCGATTGCTGGCATCGTCCATGCGCTTACTTTGCTCCTTGTTATCTTGTTCGCTGCTCCACTTGCAAAAGGTATTCCTCTTGCGAGCCTTGCAGCGATTCTGATGTATGTTGCCTGGAATATGGGTGAGTGGAAAAAGTTTATCGATTTAAAACAATTCCGCTTACCGTATCGCATCACTATTTTGAGTGTTTTTCTGCTAACAGTAGTAATGGATCTGACTGTTGCAATTGAAGTTGGCTTGTTATCTGCCTTTATTACCTTCATTTACCGAATCTCCAGTCTTTCCCGCTGCGAAATAGCTGAAACTAAAAACTTTCCAGCCCTAGAAAATCAGCAAGGCCGTATTGATGCCTACCGCATTTATGGGGCAATCTTTTTTGGCGCTGTAAAGCTCCTCGAGAAAATTGAAGAGAATCTTCCTTCGCAAACGCTATTACTAGACTTAAAGAATGTGATTTATATTGATACCTCGGGTATGGATACGATTTCTGAATTAGCGCACCTGTGCAAGGTACGTAACATCAGATTAGTTATCTGTGGCCTTGATCATCAGCCCTATGAAATGGCGCAACGTAGCGGCTTCCTTGACAAGCTACCGCAAGATTGTCTTTACCCTGATCTCATTTCAGGAATAGCTGCGGCAACCCATTCATAAATGATTGCCTAAGAAATACAAAAGCCACCTTTTAATAGAGCTTCAGGCAAAACCCAGGCGCGGTATAAACCAAAGCCTCCAGCAGTAAAAAGGAGAGCCGCAGCGAAATAACGTACCCAGACATATTGGCCAAACTGAGTTAATGCTGCAGAAAATTGTGAGATGAGTAAAAGATTTGGCAAAGTTCCCAAGCCAAATGCAAGCATCAGTGCTGCGCCCGTTGCTACATCACCAGATAGAAAAGCAAGCGGTAAAACGCTGTAGACTAAACCGCAAGGAACTAAACCCCAAAGCATGCCGCTAAACCAACGCGAAGGTCCACTTGCCATTTGCCCTAAATATTGAGCCCAGTAGAGCGCAATTTTTGCACTCAACCACTTGCTACCAACTAGTCCTTTAGATTTGCCTAAGCCCAAAAGGCGAAAACCCATCCAGATCAAGATAAAAGCAGTGAGAGCAAATAAGGGTCGCTGTATGGGAATGATATTTTGCTGCCAAACAACCATCCCTATCCATGCAGCAATAGCTCCCAAAATGACATAGGTTGTTAGCCGCCCAAGATGCATTACTAATTGAAGGTAAAAAAGCTCAGATTTGGGCTTTAATGGGCTCTCCAGAGCTAACGGCCGCTCAATTGCTGCTGCGATGCCACCGCACATCAAAGCGCAATGCCAGCCGCTTACCAGAGCGCCCAGAAAGACTGCTAAAAGAAGGCTAAAAGTTAGCATTTAATTACTAAAGTCTTTGGGAAGGCACTCATTTTCATACTAATAAGAATAAACTACTTGATAATTAGACCTAATATGAATTACAAACCTACCGACTCTCCAAACAGTAAATGTTCAGTCTGCGTACTGGGTCAGTTTTGTCTTCCGGTTGGCCTCAGTAGTAGCGACGTTGCTAAAGTAGATATGCTTGTTAAGGAACGGGTTCATCTGCAAAAAGGTGAAAGTCTTTACCGTCATGGCGATCCACTCAGCTCAGTCTATAGCGTGCGCTTTGGCACCCTCAAAACAGAATACTGCTTACAGGATGGCCGCCAACAAGTCATTGGCTTTCATCTCCCTGGCGAAATCTTAGGGCTTGATGGTATTGGTGAAGGTCATTACCAATCTGATGCGGTCGCACTTGAAGAAAGTGAAGTCTGCATTATTCGTTATGATGCTTTCGAAGACTTAGCGCGTCAGCTTCCAGTTCTACAAAATCAGTTTCATAAGATTATGAGTCGTGAGTTGACGCAGGATCAACGTCATTTACTTTCTCTTGGCACCATGCGCGCTGAAGAGAGATTGGCTGCATTTTTACTAAGCCTCTCACAACGTTTGGCAGCACGTGGCTATCTCAATAATGAATTTGACTTACGCATGAGCCGTGTTGAGATCGGCAGCTATTTAGGAATTCAAATAGAAACAGTGAGTCGTATGCTCTCGCGCTTTGCAGAGTCAGGACTAATTCAGATAAAGCAGCGTCATATTAAGTTAATTGATATGAATGGCTTGTATGAGCTTGCTGGCATTCCTAATCCCGATAGGCAAGGTTGCCAGACTGAACCCTTAATCAGCTAGCTTTAAAGCAAACCACGATCAATCTCTTTGCTATCAGACGCCTCAATACCTGGCAAAATATAAGCAGTTAAGGTACTTGAGATTGCACAAAAAATCCAAATTAAAAAGAAGCCTATGGTGTAGATGCCCTCATCCGAGATCTCAGGATGATGGCCAAAGAACAAAAGTTCTTGCGGATGGATCACCGTAAATAGTAAACCTTCTGCCATACCAGCTACTAAAAAAGATGGCCATAAGATCCAGATCAGTAAGCGGTACTTCATCTGTTTGCCTGTACTTCTTTAAGCTGCTCGACCTTCAGGCCCTGCTTTATAACGCCATCACGCAATGGCTTATCAGCATATAAATTGACTGCAAGCCAGATCGTAATAGCGCAGCCAATCATCGCTACAGCTGGGCCGCTAATTAATAGCCAAGGCCACATCTGTTTCCACCAAGGTTTTATTATTTGCTGTTTTGTCATATGCTTCCTCTCTATTGCTTTTAAATTTAGCGGGGAATAATAAAAGTAGACTTCTCTTCACGAGTTCTCATGGCTGTCTTACCATCGTCGAACTCTTGCGCCACTACATCAAAATGAATCGGGTAATTACCAGAGTTGTTCTGGCCGATCATGGCACTCACTTTGATTGGAAATAATTGGTTACTAGCGGGCCCTACACTAATTTCAGTAATTTCTTTACCTTGCGAATTCAAGATTTTCAAATCATCCAAGCCTGAAGCCTTTATTTGAACCTTCATAGGATGTTCGGATGCGTTCATGATTTGGATGCGGTAAATGTTCTCAACCCTGATTCCCTCAACCTCGCGAGCCAAGGCGCCACGATCTCGCATCACATCTACTCGCAAAGGATTGCGCGTAGCCAAAGAGAATAAAAACGCTGAAGCGAGTACTGTAATAAAAGCGGTATAGATCAAAACCCTTGGGCGTAAGATATGCTTTATCGCACTCTGATTAGACTCTTGATCCTCAATCGCACGCTCCGTGGTATAGCGAATTAATCCTTTCGGATAGTCAATTTTTTCCATTACTTGATCGCAAGCATCAATACAGGCACCGCAACCAATACACATATACTGCAAGCCATCGCGAATATCAATTCCAGTTGGGCAAACCTGTACGCAAATACTGCAGTCCACACAATCGCCTAAACCCATAGAACCATGATCAACAGATTTACTACGACTACCTCTTGGCTCCCCACGCACTTTATCGTAAGTGACTAAGAAGGTGTCTTTGTCTACCATCACGCTTTGGAAGCGCGCATATGGACACATATATTTACAGACCTGCTCACGCATAAAACCGGCATTACCCCAGGTTGCAAAGCTGTAAAAACCGAGCCAAAAGGTTTGCCATGGGCCAAGTGATAAATGTAATAAGGAGGAGCCTAGGGTTTCAATTGGGGTGAAGTAGCCAATAAATGTAAAGCCTGTCCAAAAGGCAATTAAGATCCACAAGAAATGTTTTGTTACTTTGACGCGCCATTTATGAAAGTCCCATGGCCATTCTTCCCCATCTAAACGAATACGGGCAAAACGATCACCTTCTACCTTACGCTCAATCCACATGAAGATTTCGGTATAGACCGTTTGAGGACATGCATAACCACAAAATAGACGGCCAGCTACAGCGGTAAAAAGGAATAAAGCTAATGCGGATAGAATTAATAAGAGTGTGAGATAGATCACATCTTGGGGCCAAAGTACTAAGCCAAAAATATAAAACTTACGCTGAACCAAATCAAAGAGAACGGCTTGACGGTCATTCCAGCTAAGCCATGGCAAACCATAAAATAGTAGTTGAGTGGCAAATACTAGAATGAAACGCCAGCGTGCAAATAATCCAGTTACAGAGCGCGGATAAATCTTGCGCCGGACCTCATAAAGAGACTCCTCAATCACTTCTATCGGAATAGGTTTTCCACCTGGTGTATTGCTGGACACTGCTTACTTAGTAGTTGCTGCTTGCTTATTATTGGATAGGCCCCATACATATGCAGTTAACAACTGAATCTTCTCAGGACTCAAAACTTTATCTTGAGCAGGCATCATCGCCATACGACCTTTAGTGACTGTCTCAACAATCGCTACCTCCGAGCTGCCATACAACCAGCTCTTATCAGTTAAATTTGGTGCGCCCAAAACAATATTGCCTTTAGCATCCAGACCATGGCAGGCAACGCAGTTCGCTTTGAATACTTCAGCCCCACGTGCTACCTTTAGCTCATCTACAGGCAAACCTGACAGACTGCGAACGTAGTTAGCTACATCCACAATTTGCTTGTTATCCAGCTGTGGGAAAGGGGGCATGACACCGCTACGGCCATTGGTAATCGTTGTCTTAATATTATCTGGCGAGCCCCCATAGAGCCAATCACCATCTGTCAAATTTGGGAAGCCTTTAGAGCCACCAGCATCAGAACCATGGCACTGTGCACAAGAATTTAAGAACAAACGCTGACCCATTTCACGGGCTTTAGGATCAGTAGCAACTTGCACAATATCCATCTTCACGTACTTTGCATAAACAGGCTTGAGTTCATCATTTGCAGTTGTCATTGAATTCATCAAAGCACTGTCAGTGCTATAGCCCAAGATTCCTGGATATGAACCAAGTCCTGGGTAAAGAACTAAATAAGCCAAAGAAAAGATGCAAGAAATGAGAAACATCCACATCCACCAACGCGGTAGTGGATTATTCAATTCACGCAGGTCCCCATCCCAAACATGGCCAGTGTCTGCTACATCACCATTTGGATTAAGCTTTACCTTGACTTTGAGTTGCGAAAACAATAACCAGATGCACCAAAAAATACCGACCAATGTTACTAAGGCGATATAGGCGCTCCAACCGGCGCTAAGAAAGTCACTCATGATTTATCCTTACTGAATTCATCGGGCAGATCGAATGGAAGTTCGGCGGATTCTTTATTGGCAGGCTGTCTTTTTGCAGACCAAGCCCACCAAATGATTCCTAAAAACACTACCAAACCAAGTACGGTAGAGATTGCTGAGAGGTAGGGAGCAATATTTTGCATAATTTTTTGATTACTAAGAATTACTTAGCAATCACCTCATCAACAATGATGTATCTACGATTGATACCAAGACCTTGAAGATAGGCAATCAATGCATCTTCTTCGGTTTTTCCTTCCAACTCTTTCGGTGCGTCAGCAATTTCTTCATCGCTGTATGGGATGCCTAAACGACGCATCGCAGTCATATGAGAAGCAATCGAGTCTGCAGCAGCTGGCCTCTGTAAATATGGGTAAGCTGGCATATTAGACTCTGGCACTACATCGCGTGGATTACGCAAGTGAATACGATGCCACTCATCTGAATAACGACCACCAACACGAGCCAGATCTGGTCCAGTTCGCTTACTACCCCAAAGAAATGGGTGATCAAAAACAGATTCACCAGCTAAAGAGTAAGGGCCATAACGCTCTACTTCTGAACGTAGTGTACGAATCTGCTGCGAATGACAGCCTAAACAACCTTCACGCTGATAGATATCGCGACCGGCTAAACGCAAAGCTGAATATGGCGCAATACCAGGGCTTGGCTCGGTTGTAGAGTGCTGGAAGAATAAAGGAACGATCTGCACCAGACCAGCAACTGAAATTGCTGCAATGGTAGCAATAATCAACCAACCAACATTACGCTCAAGCGTTTCGTGGGAGAAAAATCGACGTTGTTCTGACATGTTCTTTTCCTTAGTGAGCGGCGATGGACGCTTGAGGAATGGGAGCGTCTATAAATTTTTTGTCAATCACAGTTTTGTAGACGTTGTAAGCCATTAACAACATGCCACTTAAGTAGCATAGGCCGCCTAATAAACGAATGACATAGAAAGGATAGGTTGCCTTAACAGACTCGACAAAGCTATAAGTCAAAGTACCGTCTGGTTCAAATGCTCTCCACATCAACCCTTGCATCACCCCTGCAATCCACATTGCAGCGATATAAATCACAACACCAATAGTTGCAATCCAGAAATGTAATTCAATCAACTTGGTGCTGTACATATCTCTTTGGCCAACGAGGCGTGGAATAAGATAGTACAAAGATCCAATAGTGATCATGGCAACCCAACCTAAGGCGCCAGAATGCACGTGGCCAATTGTCCAGTCAGTGTAATGAGACAGACTATTCACAGTCTTAATAGACATCATGGAACCTTCAAAAGTAGACATGCCATAGAAGGACAATGCAACTACCAAGAACTTCAAAATAGGATCACGGCGCAATTTATACCAAGCACCTGATAAAGTCATGATGCCGTTGATCATGCCTCCCCAAGAAGGCGCCAATAAAATTAAGGAGAACACCATACCTAGGGACTGAGTCCAGTCTGGCAATGAGGTGTGCTGTAAGTGGTGAGGACCTGCCCACATATAAGTAAAGTTCAAAGCCCAGAAGTGGACTATAGACAAGCGATATGAGTAGATTGGGCGCTCAGCCTGTTTTGGAATGAAGTAATACATCATTCCCAAAAAGCTAGTAGTTAAGAAGAAGCCCACAGCGTTATGACCGTACCACCACTGAATCATAGCGTCTTGTGTACCAGAGTATGCAGAGTAAGACTTAAATAAGCTTGCTGGCATCTCAATGTTATTAACAATATGCAAAACTGCAATTGTCAAAATATAGGCGCCAAAGAACCAGTTTGAAACGTAGATATGTTTAGTCTTACGTTTAATGATGGTGCCAAAAAAAACGATTGCGTAAGCAACCCACACTACAGTAATTAATATGTCAATTGGCCACTCAAGTTCAGCGTACTCCTTAGAAGTCGTGATACCTAATGGCAAAGTGATGGCGGCAGCAACAATGACTGCTTGCCAACCCCAGAATGTAAATGCTGCTAATTTGTCGCAGAATAAACGAACCTGGCAGGTCCGTTGGACAATGTAGTACGAAGTTGCAAATAAGGCAGAACCGCCAAAGGCAAAAATCACCGCATTGGTATGTAAGGGACGTAGGCGTCCATAGCTCAACCAAGGAATGTTAAAAGTAATTTCAGGCCAGATAAGCTGGGCCGCAAGGATAACCCCCACCAGCATGCCAACAATCCCCCAAAGCACAGTAACGATGGCAAATTGGCTGACTACCTTGTAATTGAAGGTATCTTGATTACTCCCCACGGTAAGTCCCATGGTTTCTCCTTTTTTGACCAAACAACGACATAATCCAAATAGACTGGATTGATTATCAAAGTAAGGTCTAGAAGGGAATTTGATCTATATCAAAAAGGGTGGGTCAAAATCTGGGATGCCTGCAAGAAGATGCAGGGTTTTATTTAAGCCAATAGATATATTGCTATTTATGAGAGTTCTTGCTAACTTTTTGAGCTTCTGGAGTGTCATCATCCATCAAAATGGACTGCCCTGGACCATCCAAATCATCGAACTGCCCGCTCTTAACAGACCAATGCAAAATCCATGCCAAAAGACCTACCAAAAGTAGAGATAAAGGAATAAGGATAAATAAGCTTTCCATCTCAATAGTCTAAGCCTTCCGCAAACGCCAAGCATTTAATGTCACTGCTAGTGAAGACAGAGACATCCCAATGCCAGCAACCCAGGGATTGACTAAACCCATCATGGCAGCGGGAATTGCAAGTAAGTTATAGATTAAAGCCCAAAGCAGGTTTTCTTTAATGATGGCTTGAGTCTTATCGGCCAATCGCAAAGTTTTTGCTAAAGGCTCTAATGACACAGCAGTCAAAATAGCATCCGCGCCCGCAGCGGCCAAAGGAGCACCGGCGCCAACTGCAATGGAAATATCTGCGCGTGCCAATAAAGGTGCGTCATTCACACCATCCCCAATCGCCCATACAAAGTGGCCCTGTTTTTGTAATCGTTCGATGAAGTCATACTTATCTTCTGGAGTACAAGCACCTTGATAACTTTCAATGCCAATATGATTTGCCCACCAAGCAACCGTTGCAAGGTCATCACCAGAAACTAAATGCACAGCAATATTTTTAGCCTTTACCGTTTTTAGAAACTGCACCAATCCTGGCCTAGGCGTATCTAAGAAAATAAAGCTTGCGATTAATCCTTCATCATCTACCAAGTGCACTTGCCCATACTGTCCAGCTTGTTCATCTTTTACAATACCAAGCCAAGCGGCGCTACCAAAACGATAAATACCTGAGCTCAAACCTCTGCCCAATTGATTAATTACTGGTTCAGAAAGAATGGGAAGTCTTAGGTTTTCAGTTTGGGCTGTACGCAATAATGAGAGTGCCACAGGATGTCTTTGACCAGACTCTAATGCTGCTGCCAAGGCTAAAGCATCTTCACGGAGATATCCAGCTCGTAAATTGATCACCTCTTGTAACTCTGGTTGACCCATAGTTAAGGTACCTGTTTTATCAAGCACTAGATCAGTTGCTTTCACTAAGCCTTCAAGAACGTGGCCACGTACAATCAATAGGCCTAATTTAGTTACCGCCCCTTGTGCCGCAGCCATGGCAGTTGGTACGGCAAGTGATAAAGCACATGGGCAACTTGCTACCAAGACAGAAACTAAAACAGTCCATGCCTTGCTTGGGTCAAAATACCACCATATGGCAGATGAAATAAATGCGCTTAGCAAAAGAAATCCTACGAAATAAGCCGCCCATTTTTCTGCAAGACTAACCATCACTGGCTTTGCCAATAGTGCTTGATCAAGAAGCGATGCGATCCCTGCAATACGAGTGGATTGCCCTACTGCATGAATTCTCATAAACAATGGATTGAGGATGTTATGAGTTCCAGCATAGACAAGGTCGCCAATTTTTTTTTCTAC
>CANHLB010000019.1 GCA_947461335.1 Burkholderiaceae bacterium
ATTGCAAGCTATCAAATTGGTGGTGAACAGCTCTTTTTTCCGAATGCGAATAAATAAAGAGTAAATAAAAAAGCCCGCAGATGCGGGCTTTTTTGTAAGCATCTGGCAATCTGCCAGTACTAACTGCTTATTTCTTAGGTGTTACGAAACCAATCGCTGTGTCGTCAACGTATTCAACCATCACATCGTCACCAGCTTTGAATTTCTCAAGGCCAAGAACAGCTGGGTCAACTTTAACTCTTTGCTTCTCGCCACCTGGCAATGTGAAAGTCACTACACGTGTTTTTGCATCGATTGTTGAAATCTTGACAGTTGCATAAACAGTATCAGTAGTCTCTTCAAATGGTTTTGCAGAACCTTTGCCTGCGATCATTACAGAACGAACACCTGAAACGCCTGGCTTCGCATCTTTACCAGCAGCTGTTAGGCCAACTGCAATCGCTTGAGCATGCTCAACTAAAAATATATCGCCCTTTTTAACTTTATCTAAATCATTGATAGATTTAGAAACATTCATCTGTGCCAAATTACCGTTAGCATCTTTTAATACAACAATGCGCTTTTTCACGTCAACAGAATCAACAGTTGCACTTAATACAACTACTTCTGCCGCTAAAGGCAACATTTTTGCAGGTGCTTGTGCAAAAACTGAGCTAGCGCAGGCAATGCCTACAGCTGCGAATAAACCAGCAAGTAAAGATTTTTTCAAAATAACTCCTAAGCAAGTAAAGGTATGGGTTGAGTCCCAATTAGGACCGAAAAAACATTGTACCCATGAGATATGTAGTTTTTCGTGCTTATTTGGTAAATTAACCCTATGAACCCATTACCAAATCTTGTTCTGCTTCTAAACCATTGAAAACATTAGAAATTTTCATTAAACCCTGGGAGAAAGCATCTAAGAAAGCTTATGCTATTCGACACGAAGTCTTCATTCGGGAACAAGGTGTGCCTGAGGATATGGAGCTCGATGAATATGACCCCAGAGCTGAGCACGTCTTAGCCCATCAAAATGGCCAATGTATTGCCACTGCCAGGCTAGTGCGGCTTGATGCAAACAGTGCTCAAATTGGGCGCATGGCAGTTTTAGTCGCATTTCGAGGGCAAGGCATTGGGAAGGCCATGCTAAAGGAGCTTATAGAGCTTGCGATGTCTGAAGGTATCTCAAACTTAGTGTTGCACTCTCAGGTGTCTGCTATCTCTTTTTATGAAAAGCTGGGATTTAAGGCTGATGGACCTATCTATCAAGAGGCGGGAATTCCTCATCGTAATATGATCCTCTTACTGCAAAGAAAATTTCATCCTTAAAACTCATGGCTATTACCCCACTCACTTTCCCTTACGTTCATCGGGTGTGCTACGCCGATACAGATGCCGCTGGCCTGGTGTATCACTCACGCTATCTTGATATCTTCGAGCGTAGTCGAGCAGAATGGTTAGCTCAATACGACTTAAGCCCAACCAAGCTCATTAATGAATTTGGCATACTGCTTCCCGTGAGGGGCCTGAAAATGGATTTTCATAAACCCGCTTACCTCGATGATCTTCTAGAGATATCTCAAGTCATAGAACATCGTAGTAAAGCCCAGGTGACAGTCACCCAAACAGCTAAAAGAAAAGTCCAGGGCAATCATCCGGCTGATATGGAATTACTAGTGAGTGCTTCAATCAATATTGTTTGTGTAGATACCATTACCCTTAAGCCAAAAGCACTTCCCGACTGGCTCTTCAATCTTAAATAAGGTCCTTATGTCAGAAGGAAAACTACTTACCTTCGTAAAAGAGCTTAGCTTGCTCTTAGAACAAAAGCCTAGCGAAGCAGTTATTTTTACTAAAGGGAAAGCGCTGCTGGAAAAGTTAATTGCAAAAGACGACTGGCTAGCAGAAGAATTTACAAGGCCTCACCCGCAGTATTACCAACAGTACTTACTCTATGCTGATCCCTTGGACCGTTTTTCAGTGGTGAGCTTTGTTTGGAGCCCAGGGCAAAAAACACCACTTCATAATCACACGGTTTGGGGTATGGTGGGTCAGCTACGGGGCCAAGAAAAAGGCACTCTGTATCACCGCCAAGCAGACGGTCACTTTAAAGCTGGTAAGTCCACCGTTTGTTTACCAGGTCATGTAGATCTGGTTTCTCCTGAAACGCACGATATCCACGTAGTTGAAAACGATATGCTTGATCAATCTTCCATCAGCATTCATGTATATGGAGGCAATATCGGTAGAATTTCTCGTTCTGTGTTTGATCCTGTGACAGGTGCAGAGAAGTCATTCGTCTCTGGTTATGCCAATCAGCTAGTGCCGAATCTTTGGAGTTAAGCTGTAAATTCATTGTCCTGTTGATGAATGGCTTAAAATAGAAGTTCTTACTGCAAATGCTCTAGCGTGGCAGCTCACCCCATTGGCCGGGATAGTCGTTTAATTGAATACGGGTCAATACTTTATTGGTCCCTATGTTATTTACAGATCTTGGTTTATCAGAACCCATTCTTCGCGCTATTGCAGAAGAAGGCTACAGCAGCCCCACACCCATTCAAGCAAAATCCATTCCTGCCGTTCTTAAAGGTGGTGATTTACTAGCGGCTGCACAAACCGGCACTGGTAAAACAGCTGGTTTTACACTCCCGATATTGCAGCGCCTGAGCTCTACCAAAGCGAGTTCAGGAAAGCGGCTCTTACGCGTTCTCATCCTGACCCCTACTCGTGAACTTGCTGCTCAAGTTCAAGAATCTGTTGTGACCTATGGCAAATACACGGGCTTAAAGTCCACTGTTATCTTTGGCGGTGTTGGTGCCAATCCACAGATTAAGGCGATTGCTGCTGGCTTAGATATTTTGGTTGCGACACCAGGACGTCTTCTGGATTTGATGTCGCAAAAATGTGTATCTCTGAGCGATATTGAAATCCTCGTTTTAGATGAGGCTGATCGGATGCTCGATATGGGCTTTCTTCGGGACATCAAAAAGATCTTGGCGGCACTACCCAAGCAACGTCAGAACCTTTTATTCTCAGCAACCTTCTCTACCGAGATTAAGGCTCTAGCCGATGGACTCTTAAATTCCCCTGAATTGATTGAGGTGGCCCGAAGCAACAGTGCTAATGAGGCTATTGCACAACTGATTCATCCTGTAGATAGAACAAAGAAGCACCCCTTACTAGCGCATCTCATCAAAACTAATAACTGGAAGCAAGTATTGGTTTTCACGCGCACCAAGCATGGCGCTAATAAACTCGTTACTCAGTTAGAAAAAGATGGCATCACCAGCATGGCTATCCACGGTAATAAGAGCCAAACAGCTAGAACAAAAGCTTTGGCAGACTTCAAGGCAGGGAAGTTAACCGCCTTAGTAGCTACAGATATTGCAGCACGTGGTATCGATATCGATCAATTGCCGCATGTAGTGAACTATGACTTACCCAACGTCTCCGAAGATTATGTACATCGCATCGGGCGTACCGGTCGGGCAGGCTCAAACGGTGTGGCAGTTTCTTTGGTGTGTATTGATGAACATCAAATGCTCAGAGATATTGAAAAAGTCATCAAACAAAAAATTCCACAAGAAGTTATTGCCGGATTTGAACCTGACCCCAATGCAGTTGCTCAGCCGATTCAATTGCGTAGTCAACAACACCAGCAAACTAGAAAACCCAAAGCTGCCGGCACAGGTAATGCCAGTAGCGGCCGTCCGCCTGCAAAAAAGGCTCCAGCAAAACGCAGTAGCCCACCGAAAAAAAGCTTTAATCGTTAACTTGCTCAGATTAAAATACGGCCATGAATCAAGTCATCCAAAATGATGTAATCGAACCCCGCCTTACCTCTCTATCACATGGCGGTGGATGTGGCTGCAAGATCGCACCTGGCGTTCTTTCTGAAATCCTCATGAATGTTCCACAGCTACCCTTTCCAAAAGAATTGCTGATTGGGATTGAGACCTCGGATGATGCTGCTGTTTATCAAATCAACGAGTCTCAGGCAATTGTCGCAACGACCGATTTCTTCATGCCGATAGTAGATGATCCTTTTGACTTCGGAAAGATTGCTGCTACTAATGCAATTAGTGATATTTATGCAATGGGTGGCACACCTATATTTGCCCTTGCCTTAGTAGGTATGCCAATTAAGGTGTTATCTAACAAAACGATTGCGCGTATTTTGGAAGGTGGCGCTGAAGCCTGCCGTAGTGCAGGCATTCCGATTGCGGGCGGTCATACGATTGATTCTGTTGAACCCATCTACGGATTAGTGGCGATCGGATTAGTTGATCCTAAACGCGTGAAGAGTAATGCCAGCGCAAAACCTGGTGATGTTTTGATATTAGGCAAGCCCCTTGGCGTAGGCATCCTCTCGGCTGCCTTAAAAAAGGACCTGCTAGGGCCAGATGGCTACCGGGAGATGATTGCTAACACCACTAAGCTCAATGCCGCTGGTCCAGACCTAGCAAAGCTATCTGGCGTGCACGCATTAACCGATGTCACTGGGTTTGGTTTGGCGGGGCACACACTTGAACTAGCAAGGGGATCTAACTGCACAGCCCACATTGATTGGAGTCAGGTACCCCTACTTTCTAATGTGCAAAACTTAGCGGATGATGGAGTAATTACCGGAGCATCCGATCGTAATTGGCAGAGCTATGGTGCTGATGTTGGAATACCGGAAAATTTTACATCTGCACAGATTGCTTTATTAACTGATCCACAAACCAGTGGTGGCTTATTAGTTTCTTGTAGCCCTGAATGTGTTCAAGAAGTCCTTGATATCTTTAATCAACATCGGTTCTTAGGTGCTAGGGTCATTGGGCAGATGAGTAAGCGCCAAGATAAACATTTAGTAGTTTCTTAAGTCTTTCTGCTGCCTACTTGAGATTAAACACGCTTGAGAAATCAAGCTGGCCGTTACCGGCTTTGCTGTGAGTCTCATAGAGTTGCTGAGCCAGCTTGCCTAGTGGCACACTAGCACTTAAGCCTTCTGCATTCTCTACTGCTAAACCCAAATCCTTTAGCATTAAGTCAACGCCAAAGCCACCGGCATATCCTTTAGAGGACGGTACATTCTCCATCACGCCTGGGCATGGGTTGTATAACTCTAATACCCAATTACGTCCTGAGCTTTTAGAAATGATGTCTGATAAGACCTTTGGATCCATGCCATTTGCAATCCCTAAGCGCAATGCTTCACTCGTACCGAGCATTTGGATACCTAAGATCATATTGTTGCAAACCTTCACAGTCTGGCCTGCTCCGCTTGCACCTGCATGAAAGATATTCTGACCCATTCTTTCCAATAAAGGACGCGCACGTTCAACATCATTTGTATCGCCACCCACCATAAACGTCAGGGTAGCTGCTTGCGCTCCCGCTGTACCACCTGAAACTGGAGCATCAATCATGGCAAAGCCTTTGGCTTTTGCATTAGCTGCCACTGCTTGAGCAACCTTAGGCGAAATCGTCGAGCAGTCGATTAACAAAGTCTTTGGCTTGAGGTTTGCTAGCAGACCTTTTTCACCTAAATACAAGCTTTGAACATGCTGTGAGGCTGGCAACATACTAATCAAGACCTCAGCATCTTTAGCAGCCGTATTGGCATCAGGAGCAACAGTTCCGCCACTAGCAGCAAATAGATCGAGCTGACTTTTTACAAGATCATAGCCAGTAAGCTGATGCCCTGCTTTCAATAAATTGAGGGCCATTGGTAGGCCCATCTTTCCTAAACCAATAAATGCAATTTTCATATTTCTCCTAATGATTCATACAGATTGTTTTCTGGATGCTAAATAAGTGACCCCATCAGATCCATAGGATTCAGCATGAAGCTCTTCGAACCCCAACTGGAAAATATCACCTGGTTCGTATGTTCTCGTTTTTTTCTGAATCGTTAAATCAATACTTCCCTCAATGACAAGGGCCTTCACAGCAAAGGGATGCGCGTGATCACCCAAAGATCCATTGGGTACCTGTTGAACCTCTATGGGTTGTGGGTAGCCTTCCTGCTCTAGCAGCTGAATAAATTGTGCCTTGTTCATGCCTTCACTATAGCGTGGATATACACTCTATTCAGAAGCTATTGATTGCGAGGAAATATGACAGTAAAAGTGATTGGATTAATCGAATTACAGAACCAGGATGCTTTTGAGCAATACCGCAGCCAGGTTACTCAAACAGTAGAACGGTATAAGGGCACTATCTGTACGCGTGGTGTTGTTTCCAAAATATTCTGGAATGAATTGCATTGCGAAAGCTTTGGTGCATTTGTTGAGCTTACTTTTCCAAGTCAAGAAGATGCACATGCATGGGCTCATAGCCCTGAATATCAGGCTTTGGTTTCGATCCGCAGTAAAGCAATGAAACTGACCCTCTTTAGCGTGGCCATCTAAACTGCTTAGGCAAAAAAGAAGCCTAGCGGATCAAGGCTAGGCTTACAGATCAATTAGGGTAAGAATTACTTCTTAGCTTCCATTGCCTCTTTTGTTGCAGTGATTTCTTTACGACGCTCTTTGCATGCGCCAGCGATTTCCTGCAAGGCCTTACGAGCACGTGCTGCAGATGCCTTAATACCTTTTTCAATGAATTTTTCGTTTTCAGCTTTGTACGCTTCAAAAGCAGCCAACAATGTATCGTGTTGTGACATTTTGTCTCCCATTAATCAAATAAATATTCAAACCAACAACGAAGTCAGTATATCCCCATAAAAACTGTAAGAAATAGCCTTTTTCATCAGGGATAACGCCTAGACACGGTATTTGCGCCAACATGTTTTAATTACAGAAATCACTGGCGGAGACACCCAAAATGTTCAGAAATATCATATTAGTAGCGCTTTTAAGCGTTCTTTCCCTATCTGCAGGGGCTCAAACCACCTCCTGGCCCTCTCCCAATAAGCCGATTACCTTTATTAACCCCTTTCCCCCTGGCGGTGCTGTAGACGCTTTTGGGCGCCCCTTAGCTAAGCAGCTTTCTGCCCAACTCAATGACTCTATCGTAGTCGACAATCGCGGTGGTGCAGGAGGGACTCTTGGTGCTGCGGCTGCAGCAAAAATGGCGCCGGATGGATACACTTGGCTTCTTGGTGCAGTGCATCACTCGATTGCACCAAGTATGTACACCAACCTTTCTTATGACATTACAAAAGATTTCGAACCAATTGCCATTATTGGTAGCGTTCCGCATGTCATCGTTGTCAATCCTACAAAATTTCCTAAAAATGATTTGAAATCCATCATGGAAGAAATCCGTAAGAACCCAGGTAAATATAACTATGCGTCCACTGGTAATGGCACCTCTCAACATTTGGCTGGTGAGTTATTCAAGATGCAAAACAAATTATTCATTACTCATATTCCTTACCGTGGCACTGGCCCAGCATTGCAAGACTTAGTTGCCGGGCAAGTAGATATGATGTTCGATACCTTAGCTGGTGCAGCACCTTTTATTAAAAGTGGTCAGCTGATTGCAGTTGCAGTAGCAAGCAACAAACGCAGCGAAGCCTTTCCAAATGTGCCAACAGCACAAGAGCTGGGCATCAGTAACTTTGTAGTGTCAAGCTGGTACGCCATGTGGGCAATCAAAGGCACACCAAAAGAAATTGTCGACAAAATGAGTAACGAGGTCCAGATCGCCCTAGTATCACCAGATATTAAGGAGCGCTGGGCATCTATGGGCGCGAGCGTTCCTAAAATGACCCGTCCTGAACTGGCCAACTATATCAACCAAGAAATAAAACTCTGGAGTGAGGTCGTCAAGAAATCTGGTGCAAAATTAGACTGAAATTAGATAAATTCACAATCAATAAAGATCCTATGAGCCTTAAGAAAAAAAATTATGCCTTTGTACGTAACAAACTGCTCAATAAGGAAGAGATTGCCCTATTAGATGTTCGTGAGGAAGATCCGCATGCACAGGAGCACCCCTTGTTTGCCGCCAACCTTCCTCTCTCCCGAATTGAGATTGATGCTTATGGCAAACTCCCCAAGAAAAATGTTCCTATTGTCACCCTTGATGATGGGGAAGGCTATGCAGAGTTAGCAGCACAGCGTCTCACTTCTTTGGGTTATACCGATGTCTCTATATTTGATGGTGGAGTACAGGCCTGGAAAGCGGCGGATGGTGAATTGTTCCGCGACGTGAATGTACCCAGCAAGTCGTTTGGTGAACTCGTAGAGTCCAAACGACATACTCCCTCCCTATCAGCCCAAGAGGTCAAGCAGTTGCTCGATCAAAAAGAGGATGTGGTGGTGGTCGATGTACGACGGTTTGATGAGTACAACACGATGAGTATTCCAACGGGAATTAGCGTGCCAGGCGCAGAACTAGTGCTTCGGGTACCAGAACTTGCTCCTAATCCGAAAACCAAAATCATTGTGAACTGCGCCGGTAGAACACGCAGCATCATTGGCACGCAATCTCTGATTAATGCAGGCATTCCGAATGAAGTGAATGCCTTGCGCAATGGCACCATTGGCTGGACTCTAGCTGGTCAAGAGCTAGATAAAGGCCAAAGTCGTAAGTTCAAAGAAGTAAGCGATTCCACAGCGGCTGAAGCGGCAAGTCGTGCGCGTAGCGTTGCTGATAGAGCAAATGTCAAACGAGCAACTCTTAATGACGTTCATCAGTGGCAAACGCAATCTGAAAGAACAACGTATTTCTTTGACACTCGAACACCTGAAGAATATGAAGCTGGACATTTACCCGGGTTTCGTTCTGTGCCTGGAGGTCAACTGGTTCAAGAAACTGAAATGGTTGCGCCTGTGCGCGGCGCTCGAATCGTATTGGCTGACCCTAGCGGAGTAAGGGCAAGTATGCCCGCCTCTTGGCTGGCACAGATGGCTTGGGATGTATATGTTCTGGATGGGCTGCAGAGCTCAGATCTCAGCGAAAAAGGAGTCTGGAAAGCACCTTTACCTGCACTGCCTAAAGTTCAAACTGTAGATGCGCGGACAGTCTCTGATTGGCTCAAGACTGATAGCAATACGATTGCCATAGATTTCAGTACACATGCAAATTACGTGAAGGGTCATATTCCTGGGAGTTGGTATGCACTTCGCTCACAACTTGCAGATGCGGTTAAGAAATTACCTCAAGTCGATCGCTATATCCTCACAAGCTCACCATCTGAATTAAGTATCTTTGCTGCTCAAGAATTTCAAGCCCTCACAGAAGCAGAGGTACTTGTTCTTGAAGGCGGGAATGATGCCTGGATCAAGTCAGGACTTGAATTGGAGAAAGGTGCAACACAGCTAGCATCTCCTCCCTTAGATCGTTATAAGCGCCCATATGAGGGCACTAATGTAGACCCCTCAGCCATGCAGGCCTATTTAGATTGGGAGTTTGGCTTAGTTGAACAACTAGGCAAGGACGGAACGCATCACTTCTGGGTTCTCTAATCCTTGCTAATTGGCATTACAAAATTTATGCAATCTTGTTGCGAATAATTCCAATGCCAGTGATTTCGGTTTCCATCATGTCGCCTGGTTTTAGAAACTCAGGCGGCTTTCTGCTAAAGCCCACCCCTGAAGGTGTCCCGGTCGCAATAATGTCGCCGGGAAGCAAGGTCAAGCTACGAGACAACTCAGCAATAATGACTGGGATCTTGAAATACATCTGCTTATAACTAGCATTTTGCTTTTCAACGCCATTGACTCGACAAATGATTCTCGTGTCCTGAAGATTTACTCCACCAGCAGTAACAATCCACGGACCCATTGGGCCATGACCATCTAAGCTCTTACCTTTAAACCATTGCCCGGAATGGCGCTTTTGCTGCACATCACGTGCAGTCGTGTCGTTATAAGCGGAGTAGCCAAAGACATAATCCATCGCATTCTCTTCGGAGATATTTTTCCCCTTCTTTCCAATTACTAGAGCTAACTCTGCCTCCCAATCAATTGCAGTGGAATAGCTAGCATCATAAGGAATGGAGTCAAAAGGTCCATTCATAGTTTGAGTACCCTTAGTAAATAACACGGGTACCTTTGGATACTCTTTTACAGATTTATCCTCGCGGGTCTGCATGCCTTCTTCAAAATGATCTAAATAATTCCAGCCCACACAATAAATATTGCTTTGTGGTTTTGGAATGGGTGAGAGCAACACCACTTGATTCACATTCATGAGATTAGAGCCACGGTTTTTAAAGATGCTTGCCAGCTCACTCAAACCTCTATTGCCTGAAGCTGCTAATGAAATCATTGAGGTGGGATCAAAAGATAGCTCAATTTTCTGACGTGCGGCCTCTGCAGGAATATCGATGATGAAGCCATCATTGGTAACCAGCCCCAAGCGAGATGTTGCGCCCATCTTGGGTAAATAATTCGCAATACGAAGACCGGCTTTACCAGTCATTGCTTGAATAATGATGGGTGGCTGGTCACCTGGGGCAGCCAGCGCACCTGAAATAAACATGCCACTCATGGCAGCAGATGCACCTAACTTTAAAGCGTCTCTCCGATTTGTATCCACAAAATCTCCCTTAGTAATTTTTTATATCTATTTTTAGGTCTTGTTTAATCAAACAATCCGCCATAAATAGTAATACTAAATTCAAAACATAGGCAGAATAGTCAAATTTTAGCTATGCTAGCCTCATGAGCCAACGCCCTTTTATCCTCCCCATTCATTTATTGAGCATGGTGATTGCCTTAATAGCTCTAACTGGCTGTGAACGCGATACCTATAGCACATGGAACTGCAGCTCTTCATCTGAAACAAAGATAACAATGGTTCTGAAAAAAGCCCAAATGGCTTTTCGGGATCTCAAGCTAGATTACTGCGGCAGCCTTGGCAATCAAAGCTTCTTTGACCAGCAATGCCCTGCTCAAATTCAGAAATCAAGTCATGTGTTTACACCTTCAACAGGTTTAATGATTGGGAATAGTCAGGAGTATCAGTGCAAGGAACTCTAGAGTCATGAACCCACTTAGTCCAAAAAAACTATTGCTCAGTAAGTGGACTGCAGTCGCCCCAATCGCTAAACAAAAGCACTTTTTAGTAAGCAAAGTGATTCTTCCAGAACCCCCTAGCGAAAAAATTGAATTTGTTGAGATTGAGGCGGTACTCACAAAAAAGATTTCGCTCATTGCTTGGCGAGATCTCATGAATAGTGAGCTCTGGATACAGGGCTGGAAATAAAAAACCGCCCCAATATTTGAGGCGGCTTTAGGTATGACTTAGATTTAGACAGTTATCTTAATCAGATTTTTTCTTGGAAGATTTACTAACCAAGTCATCAATATTCTTTTCAGCAGCACTCGCAACGTCGTTAACGATACGGCGTCCCTCCTTGAACATATTCTGACCGGTAGTTGACATTTCATGCACCACTTTAGATAACTTGTCTGCATGCGCAGGCATTTTATTTTCAGCTTCTTCAAGCCAAGTCACTAATGAAGAGCGCACTTTTTCAAGATGCTTTTCCGTTTCATCAGCAGCAGTTTCACTCAGGTCTTTCAAAACAGACTTGACCTTCTTCTGATAAACAGTCGCACGTTTAGCTGCCTCTTTAGCAGCATCTTGTTGTAAATCCTTGAGCTTGGCCAAGTCATTTTTAGCTGCAGACTTTGCGCTATCTAGGGCATTCTTCATGCCCCACTCCATCTCTTCCATATGATGCTCACTCAATTTCTTAGCGGCTTCTAATAACGTATGGGAATAGTCAAAAAGCTCTTTAGCCTTTTCTCTTTGCCATTTCTGTAATTCTTTTGCATCCATTTTTTAGCTCCTATCAATAAGGGGGTCCATGAAAACTCTCAGTTCAACTCTATACCGAAATTAGCAAAACTGCCAATCCCCCCAATTTAAGACATGAATATGACAGGAGGGCCAAAACCTGAATAACTGAGTTATTAGCTAGGTTAATCTAGCTTTGCACCAGCTTGTTTCACTACTTTTGCCCAGCGGGGCATTTCTGCTGCAAGAAATTTACTAAACTGATCTGCATTGAGATAGGCTGGGTCTGCACCCTGGTCAATCATCTTCTTTTGGATATCAGGAGATTCGAGAGTCTCTTTAAATGCCTGGCTTAATTTGTTAGTTACTTCTAGGGATGTTCCTTTGGGGGCCAAAATTCCATAAAAACCAACAACCTCTAAATTCGCCACGCCAGTTTCAATCACCGTGGGTACATTAGGTAAAGCAGGATTGCGTTTTGCACTAGTGACTGCCAAGGCTTTGACTTTACCCTGCTTTGCATAATTGGCAGCCTGCGGAACAGACTCTGCCATGAACTGCACATGCCCTGCAATCAAATCTGTAAATGCGGGAGCACTGCCCTTAAAAGGAATGTGGACTATAAATATACCAGTCTCACTTTTGAGCATTTCAGGAACTAAATGAGAGATGCCACCATTGCCAGCAGAACCGTAATTCAGCTTTCCCGGGTTTGCCTTTGCATATTCAACAAATTCTTTTAAGGAGTTTGCAGAAACGTCCTTATTAATAATCAGCGCTAAAGGCTGCTGCGCAGTTCGAGCAATAGGCTGAAAGTCTTTCAATGTGTCATACGGTGCTTTGGCATAAATCGCTGGATTAATCACCATGGTTCCCGTATTTGCCAGCAAGAGAGTGTAACCATCGGCTGGTGACTGCGCAACAAATTGCGCCCCTACCGCTCCACCTGCTCCAGCTTTGTAATCTACGATGACTGTTTGACCCAAAGACAACTGGAGTTTTTCAATCAACAGTCGAATATGTGCATCAAGAGGTCCACCTGCTGGAAACCCAATAATAATTTTGATTGGCTTATCAGGAAAAGCTGCATAAGCATGCAAAGATAGCATCAGCATGCTAGCTAGTAGCAATGTCCTGATAATTCGTATGGGCTTAAGCATTAAAATTACACATTCAATTTACTTAGTTACACTTTACTCTAAACCTACTCTAAAAAAATAGAAAACATGGAAAGCTTTATTGAACTGCTGAGTGACCCCAATGCCTGGGTAGCATTTTTAACACTTTCAGCCCTAGAAATTATTCTGGGAATAGACAACATCATTTTCATTAGCGTCATTGCTAATAGACTTCCGCTTGAGATTAGAGAAAAGGTTCGCCGCTTTGGTTTAATCTTTGCCTTAGTTACCCGTATCTTGCTGTTGTTGAGTTTATCCTGGGTAATGAGCCTTACAGCCCCGCTCTTTAGCATTAATGATCATGCCATCAGCGGTCGCGATTTAATTCTGTTGCTGGGTGGATTTTTCTTAATTTGGAAAGCTTCAAAAGAAATCTATACCGAGGTAGAAGATAAAGATCATGGAGATGAGGGCGGGAATACTGATAGCCAAGTAGGTAATAAATCAATGTACACGCTATTCATGGGTTCTGTATTGCAAATTGGTTTGCTAGATATCATCTTTTCCCTAGATAGCGTAATTACTGCTGTAGGTATGGTTGATGAAATTAGCATCATGATTGCTGCAGTACTAGCCTCAGTCATCATTATGTTGATTGCCGCAAAGCCAATTGGGGATTTTGTCCATCGCCACCCCTCTATTAAGGTGCTAGCCCTCTCCTTCTTAACGGTCGTGGGTGTAGTGCTCATTGCAGAGGGAATGGGGGTACACATTCCTAAAGGTTATGTTTATGTGGCAATGGCATTCTCACTATCAGTTGAGATGCTCAATATCCGCTCACGGGATAAAAAGAAGAAAAGAAGTAGTTAAATGGCGATCGGCGTTAAAGAGCGTGAGCACATGCAAATCCACTGGCCCAAGCCCACTGAAAGTTATGCCCGCCTAAATGGCCAGTAACATCCACACATTCGCCAATAAAAAATAGGCCTGCATTTTTGCGTGACATCATCGTTTGACCATCTAGATCTTTAGTATCTACACCACCTAACATCACCTCAGCTTTTTTCCAGCCTAAAGTGCCAGCAGGCTTGACCGACCAGTTCGTGATTAACTCTTTTAAGGCCTGGCGATCTTTTTTAGAAACTTCTGCCCATTTACGCCCCATTAAATTCTTTTGCTCTGTAAAAGCTTTTGCTAATCGTTGAGGCAAGACAGAAGCAAGAATGGTCTCCGTCAATTTAAGACGATTTTCTTCATCATTAAACAGTTCATCGCAATTAAATCCACCGGCGACTTCAATCGCTCCTAACCAATCAATATGGATAGGCTCACCCTCAACCCAATAGCTGCTAGCCTGCAAAACTGCTGGGCCTGATAAGCCCTTATGAGTTAATAGGAGATCCTCATTAAATCGACAGGCGCCATAGCGCTGACCTTTTGATCCCGCTGCAATTCGGATAGGAACACTTAAGCCAGCCAAATCATTTAAGTGGCCAAACGTTTCTGCAGTAAATGAAAGTGGCACTAAACCAGGCCTTGGGTCTACTACTGTTAAACCAAATTGCTTGGCCACATCTAAAGAATAGGCAGTTGCGCCAATCGCAGGCACAGGTAAGCCACCAGTAGCCATGACAACCGCTTTAGCTTTTTCAATACCAGCATTGGTATGAACAACCCAGCCTTGACTATCTTGTCCAATCGATTCGATAGAAACTGGATTACGAATAGTGACATTAGCCTTAGCGCACTCTGACATTAGCATTTCAATAATC
>CANHLB010000020.1 GCA_947461335.1 Burkholderiaceae bacterium
CTAATCTGATCCAGGCCACGCTGAACTGCTGCCTCATTGATGTCAACCATGACAACATCTAAGCCAGCAACGGCGCATACCTGCGCAATCCCATTACCCATAGTGCCAGCACCAATTACACCAACGGATTGAATCATCATCTTATTTCCTTTTTTGATACTGTTTTGAACCAAATAATTGTTCTCTAGCCTTATTGTCAGTCAAAGGCTTGCGTAATGCTGTTAATACTTCGCATCCGCGCTTTACTGCAGGGCGAGCGCCGATCTTTTCAAACCAACGCTTGAAGTGCGGATAGTCGTTGATCTCGATACCTTGGTTTTTCCAATTGCGTGTCCAAGGGTAAATGGCAATATCCGCTATCGAGTAGCTCTTACCTGCGATATAGGGATTGTCTTTCAGTTGCTTATCGAGAACCCCATATAGACGCTTAGCCTCGTTGGTATACCGATTAATAGCGTACTCAATCTTCTCAGGGGCATAGAGACGAAAATGATGATTTTGCCCAAGCATTGGGCCTAAGCCACCCATTTGGAACATCAGCCATTGCAAAACATCATACTTACCGCGGGTAGTTTTGGGTAAAAACTTGCCAGTCTTAGCAGCCAAGTAAAGCAATATGGCGCCTGATTCAAAAATACTGATCGGTTTACCATCCGGTCCATTAGGATCAACTAAGGCAGGGATCTTGTTATTGGGACTAATCTTTAAAAAGCTTTTGGCAAACTGATCTCCAGCACCAATATCAATCGGGTGAGCAATCCAATCTTGACCCAGGCGATAGCCACATTCTTCAAGCATGATGTGTACTTTGTGACCGTTTGGCGTTGGCCAGCTGTATACATCCATTACCTTTGATTTATTCATGGGGGCCCTTATAAGTTGTGTAAACGCTGCAAGGCAGTCGCTAGCGTTTGCTCTTGCTTTGCAAAGCAAAAACGAATGACGCTAGATTCAGTAGCTTGATCATAAAAAGCAGAAACGGGTATGGCAGCTACACCAATTTTAGTGGTGAGCCATTTACAAAAATCAGCCTCATTTAATTTGGCTTCAGGAATATTCAGTGCAGAGTAATCAACACACTGAAAATAAGTGCCAGGTGAGGGGAGTAATTTGAATTTAGTTTGTTCTAAGCCTGCCCGAAAAAAATCTCGTTTCACTTGATAGAAAGCGGGCAAATTTAAGTAGTGCGATGCATCTGCTAAGTAAGCGGCAAGACCATACTGCATTGGGGTGTTCACGGTAAATACATTGAACTGATGTACCTTGCGAAACTCCTTGCTCAGTGCAACTGGTGCCGCAACATAGCCGACTTTCCAGCCAGTGACATGGTAAGTTTTACCAAAGCTAGAAATCAGAAAACTTCTTGCCGCTAACTCTGGATGGGAGGCTACGCTATGGTGTTCGGCCCCATCGTAAACCATATGTTCATATACTTCGTCACTTAAAATCAGTGTTGAAGTACTTTTAACTAATGTAGCTAAGCGATCTAGATCTTCTTTTTGCCAGACCATCCCAGTGGGGTTGTGTGGTGAGTTGATGATCAGTAAGCGTGTTTTGGAATGTATAGCATTCGCTAATTCGTCCCATGGGATTTCATAGGAAGCAACTTGGCCATTCGCATCCCGCTTCACTTGCAAAGATACGAAAATTGTTTTGCCACCAGCTAATTCAATAGAAGGGCGATAGCTATCGTAAGCGGGTTCAATAATCACAACCTCATCACCTGGACTTACGCAGGCAAGGATCGTAGTCAGAATTCCTTGAGTACCACCCGCAGTGATGGTGATTTCAGACTCAGGGTCATAGTGGTGGCCATATAAGTTTTCAATCTTCTGGCAAATACCATTGCGTAACTCTGCTATCCCAATCATTGGCGGATATTGATTGCGATCTGCAAGCATGGCTTCATTTACACCAGTGATTAATTTACGATCACAGGGGAAATCTGGGAAGCCTTGGCCTAGGTTAATTGCCTGATACTCTGCTGCGAGCGCAGACATTACCGTAAACACCGTAGTCCCCACATTGGGTAGACGACTTGGAAACGAGGGGGTAGAGGCTGATACAGTCATTTAGGGCAGAGAAATCTAGTAGTCGCTAGAATGGTAAAAATACATATACAAATTGTGCCATGCTGATCGTCCTTTCACCTGCTAAATCCCTGGATTACAAGAGCCCTTCCAAGGTTAAGGCGCCAACCTTGCCAGAATTTGTCTCAGAATCAGCCAAATTGATTGCTGACCTCAAAAAACTCTCCCCCCAGCAGCTTGCTAATTTAATGGGCTTATCGGATCAATTGGCCGCTTTGAATGTAGGGCGCTATCGTGATTGGTCGAAAAAATTCACCGCTGAAAACAGTAAGCCCGCCATTTATGCTTTTGATGGAGATGTCTATGACGGGTTTGACGTCAAAACCCTTAACGCTAAGACTATCGACTTTGCCCAAGACCATATTCGGATTTTGTCTGGTCTGTATGGCGTTTTAAGGCCCTTAGACTTGATGCAAGCTTATCGCCTAGAAATGGGTACTGCGTTTAAGAATGCCAGAGGCAAAGATCTCTATTCTTTTTGGGGTAGCCGGGTAACCGATTCGCTGAAGAAGGTATTAGAAAAGCAAAAAAATCCGGTCTTACTGAATTTAGCCTCTGAAGAGTATTTCAAGGTCTTACAGTCAAAAGACTTGGGTTGTCCAATCATTTCTCCGGTATTTCAGGATGCCAAAGACGGTAAGTACAAAATCATTTCGTTTTATGCTAAACGGGCCCGCGGTTTAATGGCGCGTTATGTGGTGGAGAATCGTATTACTGATCCGGCTGATTTAAAAGGTTTCAATTTAGATGGATACAAGTATTTTGCGGCAGAATCGAAGCCTGACAAGCCAGTATTTAGAAGGGCGGAAAGAAAATAATGGCCGTACATCGCACCAAGTCCTCGCAACGCAATTCTCCCGAAGTAGAAAAGCTCGTCGCAGATGCTATTTCTTTGGCTGCTTCTGGTAGCCAGATAGAGGACCGCTTTTGGGAGGAGCGCCTCAATCTACGTTTGATGCGTTTACTTAAAAGTCAAAATCAAAATGTCATTGATGCTGCCTTAGATCAAACCTTTCGTATCAATACAGTAGCCTTTGAAGTGCTCGCAGATTCTGCTGAAACTTTGGCAGAATCTCTCAAGATGGAGCATGAAGGGCAAGAGTGGGATGTGCTCTTATTGGCAATGCCTATTGTTGCGCACACACGTTATCAAATTCCCTCGGGCCCATTGACAGTCAGTATGGTTGAATCAACTGCACATGCTTTGCATACGGCCGTTGCTGCGCCAGATACTCGCCTTGCCATTGTTCCTTGGCTCTATAGCATCGATCAGATGCCGCATTCACATTGTCAAACGCGCATCTTGACTGAGTCCCTTGCGAATGCGGCGATTTGCAACAAAGATGTGAAGCTCGAATTGCGCGATATGTCTGAGACGATTGCAGTCCTAGCTGATCCAAGATTCATCATTGCTGCTTTAAGTGCTCCTTCAGGCACTCCTATTTTTCGTTGGCAGGCCGAACATCCAGCGCGTCAAGAGCGTGGTGTTAGCCTCATTGGCTGGCAAAACGCAATGCAAGAGCCGATTGCCTCTTTATTGCCTGGCTGTGAGTTTGAACTCTTATTGCCTGAATCCTATTTCACTAACTGTCGATTGGCTGATAAACATGTGCGCCCCTTAAGCATTCGTGCAGCAGTGAACTATTTAGAGAGTGGCTTAGGTATTTTGCCTGCAGGTTTATCTTGTGTGGTGGGCGCATTTGGTGAAGAGCAGGCCGATGAGTACCGCATCTCCTTCAGTGCAAAGGGCTCTTCAGAAATTATGTATGGTGTGATCTGGCCTTTATACGACCGCGAAAGTGTTGCGAGTGATGCTTTAAATGATTTATCAGATGACGAAAGTCCGATTAAGAAAATTTGTGATGCCTTGCATGATGCTGGAGTTGAAGATGTTTTCCGGCATGCCATGCTATTCGATCCAGAGTTATGTGATGACTGTGGGGCGCCCTTATTTCCAGATCGATCAGGTGAAGCAGTACACGCTGAGATGCCTGACGATGCACCATCCCAACAGCCTTTATTTCATTGAGAATGTGATGAAAATAAAAAAGCCGAGGATCGCTCGGCTTTTTTAATGAATACGCACAAAGAATATTAATTCTGCACAAAGGGCTCCGCACCAGCAAATAAGTGAGGCAATTTACCAGCTTTCATTTCTGCGGTTTGGCAGAAATCAGCGAGTCGAATACCTGCTTTGATGTTAAACAGCATGGCTTTATTGCCCAACACTACCAAGTCATGGCCACTATTGGTATTTTTATAGCGCAGGCTACCAGGCAAAGAAACTTGACGGTCTAAGTCAAACGTTTTAGATTCCCAAGTTAAACGAATCTTCTCAATAGTTCCAGAAGTTTTGAACTGCTTGCTTTCGCTGCAAGACCAGGTGAATACTTCATCGCTCGCAATCACATTTCCAGCGGAAAAAATGCTGGCAAATACAACACTCATAGTGAGAAGATTCTTTTTCATGTGTTCATATTCCTTAGGAAAGTAAGTGCTTAACACCAGCTTGTTCTTCGAGTAATTCGTTGAGGGTATGTGTCATGCGCTCACGGGAGAATTCGTCGATCTCTAAACCCTCGACCATTTTGTATTCGCCGTTTTCGCAAATCACTGGGAAACCATAAATCACATCTGCTGGAATGCCGTATTCGCCTTTAGAAGCAATACCCATCGTAACCCATTTGCCATTGGTTCCAAGAACCCAATCATGGATATGGTCGATTGCTGCATTCGCTGCTGAGGCTGCTGAAGACAAGCCACGGGCGTCAATGATGGCAGCACCACGTTTACCAACAGTAGGAATAAAAACATCTTTGTTCCATGTTGCATCGTTGATGGCATCTTTTACAGATTTGCCATCGATAGTTGCAAAGCGATAGTCTGGATACATCGTTGGACTGTGGTTACCCCAAACAACTAATTTTTCGATATCAGCGACAGGTTTATTTAATTTACTAGCCAATTGTGAGAGTGCACGATTGTGATCAAGGCGCAACATCGCTGTGAAGTTCTTCGCAGGAATATCTGGGGCAGATTTCATGGCAATGTAAGCATTGGTATTTGCTGGGTTACCAACGACCAATACTTTGACAGTTTTCTTCGCAACAGCATTTAATGCTTTGCCTTGAGCTGTAAAAATTTGTGCGTTAGCAGAGAGTAAATCTTTACGCTCCATACCGGGTCCGCGTGGGCGTGCACCAACTAATAGAGCTACATCGATATCTTTAAAAGCCGTCATTGGATCGGAGTGGGCTGTCATGCCTGCTAATAGTGGAAATGCACAGTCTTCTAATTCCATCATGACGCCAGATAAGGCTTTTTGTGCTTTCTCATCAGGAATCTCAAGCAACTGGAGGATGACGGGCTGATCTTTGCCCAAAAGGTCGCCATTGGCGATACGGAAGAGGAGGGAATATCCGATTTGACCGGCTGCACCGGTAACTGCGACACGCATTGGGGCTTTTGCCATTACTAATAACTCCAGGGGAAGGTTAATGAAATACTTTTCTATTATCCATTCAACTGAACAGACTTTAGCTTTAAACTGTCAATAATGTCTTATATAAGACTAGAATTACCCTGAATTTTATCCAATTGCTGTTCACTGGAGTTGATTTGTCAGAAGTTAATTTGCCTATTGCCTCATTTAGCCCTCTGTACGAGCAGATCAAGGCGATGATTTTGGCTAGTCTGCAAGCCGCTGAATGGCTTCCGGGGGCAGCTATTCCCAGTGAAATGGAGCTAGCAGCTCGCTATGCTGTCAGCCAAGGCACTGTTCGCAAGGCTATTGATGAGCTGGCAGCCATGAACCTTTTAGTCAGGCGCCAAGGGAAGGGCACTTATGTTGCTACCCATCAAGAGGATGACTGGCAATACCGTTTTTTACGCTTAGCCCCTGATTCTGCTGAGAAATTTCATCTGACCAGTCAGTTTCTAGCTTGCATAAAGACCAAAGCAAATGCCTATATTGCCAGTTTGCTTAAATTAAAGGCAGGTGAAACGATTATTCATATTGATCGGGTGCAGAGCTTTGCTGGAAAACCCATTGTTTTTGAAGAGATTTGGCTTCCCGGTATGCGCTTTAAAGGTCTTGACTTAGATGCACTTAATGCTTGGCATGGTCCTGTCTACGCTCTATACGAGAGCCATTACGCCACCCATATGGTACGTGCGGAAGAAAAAATCAAAGCAGTTATGGCCGATGAAACTCTAGCTGCACATCTTCACTTAGAAATTGGCGCTCCATTGCTTTCGGTGGAGAGGGTTGCATTTACCTACGGTAATAAACCAGTGGAAATTCGACATGCTCGATATGACACCTCAAACCAACATTACGAGAATAAATTGAACTGAAGTTATCAGTTAAAACCCCTATTTAACGCATTTAAACGCTAAAAAATCCCCACCATCCCTAAGGTTTCCAATAGAATATGTTGCAACACAACAAAACCAAATTAAACCTCCCCGAAAACATAGAGATTACCCATGGTTGATGCTCCACAAAATGTAAAAAAAGATAGACCAATTTATCGAAACATTGGCTTAGCTCAATTAATCAAATACCGCCTACCTTGGGCTGGCAAAGTTTCTATCCTTCACCGCATCAGTGGGGCTGTGTTATTCCTTTTATTGCCATTCATTCTGTACCTCTTTGATCAGAGCTTAGCCTCCGAATTAAGTTATCAAAAATTTCAAGCATTCACCAGCAACATCTTGGTAAAAATCATTTCCCTTGGATTGATTTGGTGTTTCTTGCACCACTTCTGTGCTGGTATCCGCTACCTCTTGCTTGATCTAGAAATCGGAGTAGAAAAGTCAGAAGCCAATCGCTCTGCCATTTTTGTTTTTTCCCTTGGCGTGGCTTTGACTGCTGTAGTGGGTCTCAAAATGTTCGGCTTCTATTAAGCGCCAAGCTCTATTCATTAAGGAAATTTCATGCCTATTTATCAAATTGGACCAAAACGCCTAGTAGTAGGCGCCCATTACGGTCTTAAAGAATGGATTATTCAGCGCGTTACTGCAATTGTGATGGTGATATTCACTTTTGTTTTACTAATCGACTATTGCATTACTGGTAGCCCAACTTATGAGGGTTGGTCAGGCTTATTTGCTAACCAGTTCATGAAGCTCTTAACCTTCTTAGCTTTGTTTAGTCTGTTCTATCACGCCTGGATTGGTGTGCGTGATATTTGGATGGATTACATCAAGCCTGTCAGTGTTCGCTTAACACTTCAAGTATTGACCGTTCTGTATTTAGTAGCCTGTGCGGCCTATGCCGTCCAAATTTTGTGGAAAGTGTAATTCGATGACTGTAATTCAAAAATCATTGCCACGCCGTCGTTTTGATGCGGTAATTGTTGGGGCGGGTGGTTCGGGTATGCGCGCTTCTTTACAGTTGGCGGAAGCAGGCCTCAATGTTGCTGTATTAACAAAAGTATTTCCAACACGTTCACACACAGTTGCTGCACAAGGCGGTATTGGTGCTTCATTGGGAAATATGAGTGAAGACAATTGGCACTATCATTTTTATGACACCATTAAAGGCTCTGATTGGCTAGGTGATCAGGACGTAATCGAGTTCATGTGTCGTGAAGCTCCCAAAGCAGTTTATGAGCTTGAGCATTTTGGTATGCCCTTTGATCGTAATCCAGACGGTACGATTTATCAGCGCCCGTTTGGTGGTCACACCGCAAACTATGGTGAAAAACCAGTTCAACGTGCTTGCGCTGCTGCTGACCGAACTGGTCACGCAATGTTGCATACCTTGTATCAACGAAATGTACGTGCCAAAACCAATTTCTTTGTTGAATGGTTGGCCTTAGATTTGATTCGTGATGATGCGGGCGATGTTGTTGGTGTTACCGCTCTTGAAATGGAAACAGGCCAAGTCTATATCTTAGAAGCTAAGGTAGTGCTTATGGCAACAGGTGGTGCAGGTCGTATTTGGGATGCATCTACTAACGCATTTATTAATACCGGCGATGGAATGGGTCTTGCAGCTAGAGCAGGTATTCCATTAGAAGATATGGAGTTCTGGCAATTTCACCCAACTGGCGTAGCTGGTGCAGGCGTGCTCTTGACAGAAGGGTGTCGCGGTGAAGGTGGTATCTTACGCAATAAAGATGGTGAGCGTTTTATGGAACGTTATGCCCCAACTTATAAAGATTTGGCACCACGTGATTTTGTATCTCGTTGCATGGATCAAGAAATTAAAGAGGGGCGTGGTTGCGGTCCTAATGGCGATTATGTGGTGCTTGACTTAACCCACATTGGCGCCGAGACAATCATGAAGCGCTTACCTTCTGTATATGAAATTGGCATTAACTTTGCGAACGTTGACGTAACCAAAGAGCCAATTCCAGTGGTACCAACGATTCATTATCAGATGGGCGGCATTCCTACTAACATCAATGGTCAGGTCGTGGTGCCAGCTAACGGTAAACATAACGAGATCATTAATGGTCTCTATGCTATTGGCGAGTGCTCATGTGTTTCTGTGCATGGTGCAAACCGTTTGGGCACCAACTCGTTACTCGATCTCCTGGTATTTGGCCGTGCTGCTGGCAATCACATTGTTGGTTTGAATCTTAAGGATCGCGAGTTCAAACCGTTGCCTGCTAATGCTGGTGAGCAAACCATGGCTCGGATTGCTGCTTTAGATAACTCTACTTCTGGTGAGTATGCTCAGGACGTCGCAAATGATATTCGTAAATGTATGCAGAAATACGCAGGTGTATTCCGTAATCAAGAGTTGATGGATGAAGGTGTTCGTCAAATGGCTAAATTGACCGAGCGCGCTAAGCATCTTTGGGTTAAAGATAAGTCAGAGATTTTTAACACTGCACGGATTGAGGCTTTGGAGGTGGCTAACTTAGTTGAGACAGCCAACGCAACGATGATTTCTGCGGCAGCTCGTAAAGAAAGTCGTGGCGCACATTCGCATGATGATCACCAGCATCGAGATGATGAGCATTGGATGAAACATACGCTTTGGTATAGCGAAGGTAATCGCTTGGACTACAAACCAGTCCAATTAAAACCATTGACTGTTGATTCAGTTCCTCCAAAAGAACGTACTTTCTAAGCAAGAGAGATAGAAGATGAGTGATACCCGAATATTTGAAATTTACCGTTACGATCCGGATGTTGATGCAGCTCCCCGCATGCAGCGTTATGAGTTAGAGCTCACTGGCGAGCGTATGTTGTTAGATGCCTTGATTTCTTTGAAGAAACAAGACGAAACTATTTCTTATCGACGTTCATGCCGTGAAGGGGTGTGTGGTTCAGACGCCATGAATATTAATGGCAAGAATGGTTTGGCTTGTTTGACTAATATGTTGACTTTGCCCAAAGTCATCACATTGCGCCCATTGCCAGGATTGCCAGTGGTACGTGATTTGATCGTCGATATGACTTTGTTCTTCAAACAATATCTGTCAATTAAGCCTTATTTGGTGAATGACAATCCGCCTCCAGAAAAAGAACGTCTCCAGAGTCCTGAAGAACGTGAAGAGTTAAATGGCCTATATGAGTGCATTTTGTGTGCATCATGCTCTACGGCATGTCCATCTTTCTGGTGGAATCCGGATAAGTTTGTTGGGCCAGCTGGTTTGTTGCAGGCGTATCGCTTTATTGCAGATAGTCGTGATGAAGAGACTAATCTCCGCTTGGATAACTTAGAAGATCCGTATCGTTTGTTCCGTTGTCATACCATTATGAATTGCGTGGATGTATGTCCTAAGCATTTGAACCCAACGAAGGCAATCGGCAAGATTAAGGAGTTGATGGTTCGTAGGGCAGTATGACCCTCAGTAATGCAGAGTTGTATCGTCTCAAGAGTGATGCTCGCAGGGGATTACTAGAAAACGATCTCATTCTGCAGCGTTTCTTTGAGCGTTACGGTGCTCAGTTGAGCGCACAAGATGGTACAGTTTTAAGCCAGTTACTGGCCTTAGATGACAATGATCTGATGGATTTGTTGATTGGTCGTAAAGATTCTGTGGTAGCACTGGAGAAGGAGATGCAGTCGGACTCCTTCAAAGCAGTTTTACAAAAGCTAAGAGAGAAATAATTCGGCTTTTTGATGCAGTAGTAGTGAAAGCATGTAAACGAATAGTGTATTAATCATAATTTTGAATGACTAAGGATTAGAAATGATTGAATCGGACATCAAGGCAAAACTCTCGTTTTCAGATGGCACGCCAGATATTGATCTGCCAATTTATAAAGGGACTGTTGGTCCTGACGTAATAGATATTCGTAAGCTCTATGGTCAGACTGGTAAGTTCACTTACGATTCAGGCTTTCTTTCTACTGCTTCTTGCAATAGCAAAATTACCTACATCGATGGCGATAAGGGCGAGCTACTCTATCGCGGATATCCCATTGAAGATTTAGCAAATAATTGCGACTTCTTAGAAGTTTGCTATCTTTTGATTAATGGCGAGTTACCAAACGCTACTGAGAAAAAAGATTTTGAAAATATGGTCATGCACCACACCATGGTCCATGAGCAAATGCAATTCTTCTTGCGTGGTTTCCGTCGTGATGCACATCCGATGTCTGTATTAACAGGTTTAGTTGGCGCGATGGCCGCCTTCTACCATGACAAAATTGATTACAGCGACCCGTATGCTCGTGAAGTAGCCCAGATTCGTTTGGTTGCTAAGATGCCAACTTTAGTAGCGATGGCTTATAAGTATTCTATTGGACAGCCATTTATCTATCCAGATAACTCTTTGTCATATACCGCTAACTTTATGCGCATGATGTTTGCTACTCCATGTGAGGCGTATAAAATAAACCCGGTATTAGTCCGCGCTTTAGATCGAATCTTTATCTTGCATGCAGACCATGAGCAAAACGCTTCTACTTCAACTGTGCGTTTGTGTGGCTCTTCTGGTACAAATCCATTTGCCGCTATCTCTGCTGGTATTGCTTGCCTCTGGGGACCGGCTCACGGCGGAGCAAACGAAGCTTGTTTGCAAATGTTAAATGATATTCAAGCAAACGGCGGCGTTGATAAGATTCATGAATTCATCGCGCAAGTAAAAGACAAAAATTCAAGTGTGCGCTTGATGGGCTTTGGACACCGGGTGTATAAGAACTTTGACCCACGCGCTAAATTGATGCGCGAAACTTGCTACGAAGTTTTGAATGAACTAGGTCTGCAAGATGACCCATTATTTAAACTAGCTATGACACTTGAGAAAATTGCTCTGGAAGATGAGTACTTCGTCAGCCGCAAGTTATATCCAAACGTAGACTTCTATTCTGGTATTGTTCAACGTGCACTCGGTATTCCAACAGATATGTTCACCTGTATTTTTGCACTGGCAAGAACAGTAGGTTGGATTGCTCAGTGGGAAGAGATGATTACTGATCCAGAGTACAAGATTGGGCGTCCACGTCAGTTGTATGTTGGCGAAACTACCCGTAAAGTTCCGAACATCACGGCTCGTAAATAAGGTATTTAAGGTTACTCATGTCCCGTACGCTTTATGACAAATTGTGGGATGACCACGTTGTTTACTCTGAAGAGGATGGTACAGCTACGATCTATATCGATCGTCAGCTACTTCATGAAGTGACCAGCCCTCAAGCTTTTGAGGGCTTGAATTTGGCTGGACGTCCAGTTTGGCGGATTTCTGCCAATCTGGCGGTGTCAGACCACAACGTACCGACTACTGATCGCTCGCAAGGGATTACTGATCCCATTTCGAAATTACAAGTAGATACCTTGGATCAAAACTGCGATGCCTTTGGTATTACGCAGTACAAAATGAATGATGCACGCCAAGGAATTGTTCACGTGATTGGGCCAGAGCAGGGCGCGACTTTACCCGGTATGACTGTGGTGTGTGGCGATTCCCATACCAGCACACATGGCGCATTTGGTGCCTTAGCATTTGGAATTGGCACCTCAGAAGTAGAACATGTGTTAGCCACCCAAACTTTGCTCATGAAAAAGAGCAAGAATATGTTGGTGCGCGTAGATGGTCGCCTGCAACCTGGCTCTACTGCTAAAGACATCGTCCTTGCTGTCATTGGTAAGATTGGCACTGCAGGTGGAACTGGATACACCATTGAGTTTGCCGGAGAAGCCATTCGCAACTTGTCTATGGAAGGCCGTATGACCATCTGCAATATGGCAATTGAAGCGGGCGCAAGGGCAGGCCTGGTTGCTGTTGATGAAACTACCATTGAATATATTCAAGGTCGCCCATACGCCCCTAAGGGCCCTGCGATGTTGCAAGCCCTGCAATACTGGAGAACCTTGCACTCAGACTCGGATGCGAAGTTTGATGCAGTAGTGGAGTTGAGGGCTGAAGAGATTGCCCCACAAGTGACTTGGGGTACCTCACCAGAAATGGTGCTTTCAATTAGCGAGTTTGTTCCTGATCCAGAAAAAGAGCGTGATCCCAATAAGCGCGCTGCAATTGAGCGTGCATTGGAGTACATGAACCTAATTCCAAATACGCCGTTAAGCGCTATCTCTGTAGATAAAGTATTTATTGGCTCTTGTACTAATAGTCGTATTGAAGATATGCGTGCAGCAGCTAAAGTGGTTGATCGTCTTGGCAAAAAAGTGGCCTCTAATGTCAAGTTAGCATTGGTTGTGCCTGGCTCCGGTTTGGTAAAAGCCCAGGCCGAGCGCGAGGGATTGGATCGCATATTCAAAGCCGCTGGCTTTGAGTGGCGTGAACCTGGTTGCTCAATGTGCTTAGCGATGAATGCAGATCGCCTAGAACCAGGTGAGCGTTGCGCCTCTACGTCTAATCGTAATTTTGAGGGTCGCCAGGGCAATGGTGGTAGAACCCATTTAGTGAGTCCTGCAATGGCTGCTGCTGCTGCAATTGAAGGTCATTTTGTAGACGTTCGTAAGATTTCATAAAGGTAATCAGCAATGAAATTTTCTTCAGTATCTTTAATTTCTAGGTTGGCTGTCGTTGGTATTACAGGCTTAGTCCTTTCTGCATGCAGTAGCACTATGGAAGGCATGGGGAAGGATTTGCAGACGATGGGTAATGCCATGGGTGGTTCAGGCGCAAATTCTACTCAGTCTACTCAGCAGAACCCATCTCAAACTAAGGGTAAGGACGTTATCGTTACCCCAGTGAAGTAACCATCAAGAGTTAAAGTCAGAACATGGATAAATTTACGGTATATAAAGGTTTGGTTGCTCCACTCAATCGCGAGAACGTGGATACTGACGCCATCATTCCGAAACAGTTTCTAAAATCAATCAAGAAGACTGGCTTTGGTCAAAATTTATTTGATGAGTGGCGTTACTTAGATCACGGTGAGCCAGGACAAGATTGCAGTACTCGCCCAATCAATCCAGACTTCGTTCTGAATCAAGCTCGATATAAAGGTGCCGGCATTCTATTGGCGCGTAAAAACTTTGGCTGTGGAAGTTCACGCGAGCATGCGCCTTGGGCGCTCGATCAATTTGGGTTTAGAGCGGTGATTACCCCTAGTTTTGCTGACATTTTTTACAATAACTGCTTTAAGAATGGTCTTTTACCTATTGTTTTGACAGAAATGCAGGTTGACCACTTATTCAATGAAACCCTGGCATTTAATGGCTATCAGTTGACAGTAGACCTAGAGGCTCAACAAGTCATTACCCCTGATGGCACCGCTTATAGCTTCGAAGTGGCCCCATTTAGAAAGTATTGCCTTTTTAATGGCCTGGACGATATTGGCTTAACTCTGCGCCATGCAGATAAAATCAAGGCTTATGTAGCTGAGCGCATTCTCAAAATGCCTTGGCTTACGACACAATTGCCGTAATTTTGTAGAGTTAAAGTCCTTTC
>CANHLB010000021.1 GCA_947461335.1 Burkholderiaceae bacterium
CCACTAGTACCGCCAAAAATGTTTGCCAACTATTTGGCCACTCAATACGATCGTGATACCAGTGTTGCGGCAGTCAATTTTGCCAGAAAAATAGCACAGACTGAACCACTACGCTCTCTGATTACTCGTGAAGTAAAGCCGAATAACCCAAAATCGGATGAAGAAGTTTTAGAATTCTGTCGCAATAATGGGGCTACTATCTTTCACCCGACGGGTACATGCCAGATGGGCCCTGATAGCAACCCTATGGCTGTCTTAGATTCATCACTCAAAGTGCGTGGAGTTCAAGGATTAAGAGTGGTGGATTGCTCTGCAATGCCAACAGTCCCGTCAGGAAATACGAATTGGCCTGCGGTGATGTTGGCTGAAAGAGCTGCTGATTTAATCTTAGGGCGAATTTAATTCTGATGAACTGGAAACTTCCTTTTAGTAAGTGGCTTCCTGAATACAAAAAACCAGGGATCATTCGCGCAGATGTTTTAGCAGGACTTACTGGGGCAATTGTGGTGATGCCCCAAGGTATTGCATTTGCATTGTTAGCTGGGATGCCACCACAATATGGCCTATACGCAGCAATGCTCCCTTGCTTGATTGCAGCATTATTTGGCTCTAGCCGTTTAATGGTTACGGGTCCAGCGAATGCAATTTCCCTAACTACCATGGCTTTAATTACACCATTGGCCATTCCAGAGTCCAGCCAATATGTTGCCTATGTTCTGACCTTGAGTTTTTTAGTAGGCATCCTACAGCTTGCACTTGGCTTCGGTAAAGCGGGTAAATGGGTTGAAAAGATTCCGCATTCGGTCATCGTTGGATTTACGGCTGGTGCTGCCATCTTAATTATCAATAGTCAGTTAGGGAGCCTTCTTGGGGTAAATGTTCCAAGAGGTAAAAGTGTTATCGAAACCACTACTGCAGTTGTAAGCTCGATAATGAATCAGCAATGGCATGTTACCGCTCCAGCGCTAGCTCTCATTACATTAATTGCCATTAGACTATGGAGGCCCCTGAATCGATTTGTGCCTGCCATGCTGGTGGCTGTGATTTTGGGGAGTATCGCTGCTTCAATACTTGAAGCCTTTCTACCTGCTATTGAGATATTTAAAAGAGTTGAAGAAATACCCGGTGCATTACCACCGTTTTCTTATCCAGATCTGAGTGCAGATACACTCCAAAAACTCTTCAGTGCAGCACTTATCATGACCCTCTTGGCTTCTACCGAGGCAATGGCTATCGCCCGTGCAATGGCACTGAAAACTAAGGACAATTTCAATGCCAACCAAGAGTTTATTGGTCAAGGTTTAGCGAATGTTTTCGGTGCTTTTTTCTCAGCCTATCCTGCTAGTGGTTCATTTAATCGAACGGGAGTGAACTTAGCCTCTGGAGCTAAAACTCCCCTCTCAGCGATATGCGCAGCTATATTTCTAGTGATCCTGCTAGCTTTTGTATCTCCTCTAGCAAAATATATCCCTTACGTTGTGATTTCTTCACTTTTACTAGTGGTGGCCTGGAACTTAATTGATCTTAAACAGATTCGCCATGAGATTCAAATGGGACCAGGCGCATGGATTCCTATGCTCATCACTGGTGTCGCCACCATCACGATTCCATTGGAATGGGCAATCCTTGGTGGAATACTGACTTCAATGATCGCCGGCTATTTCTTCAAGAAACATTAATGACTAGTATTCAAATCCAAGAGCTTTAAACGCTGAACTTTGCCCGATGGACCTCTAGGCAAGTCATCCATGAATAGAATCAGCTTAGGCGTTCTAAATTTCCCAAGTTCTTGTATGCAAAAAAGACGCATCTCTTCTTCTGTACATGTGGTCTCTGGTTTTAAAACAATACAAACCATAATTTCCTGCCCATAGTTAGCATCAGGGATACCAACAGCAGCAGCATCTAATACTGCTGGATGCTTAAGAATAGCCTCATCAATTTCACGTGGGGCAATATTCTCTCCGCCTTTTATGATGAGCTCCTTAAGACGTCCGGTAATAAAATAAAAGCCGTCATCATCACGTAGTCCTAGATCGCCAGTCTTTAGCCATCCCTCACTATCAAATGCCTTAGCAGTCTCGGCCTCTGCTTTGTAATAAGCATTCAGAACATTGCCCCCGCGTAAGCAGATTTCTCCAGCTACATTCGCACCAAGCAGCCTACCCTCAGCATCAATTACTTTTGCTTCTACCCCACAAGGTAGACCAGGACTTCCATAGCGCCGCCTCTCATCATGGGGATTACAAAAAACCATAGAGCAGGATTCCGTCATGCCCATGCCTTCTATTAGGGCAATTCCGAACAAAGCTTCAAATTCACGATGGTGCTCAGGTGGCAATGGGGCAGAAGCTGAACGACCAAAACGAATGGCTTTCAATTCCTCACGACTTGGCAAGCTGCCTCCACTTTTTGCTGCATTGATCAAATAAGCAATAATGGTAGGCACCATATTGATCCAAGTACATTGGTATTGAATCGCTAACTTCCACCAACTCGATACTGAGAAGGCATGAGGTGCAACAATAGATCCGCCAGAAACAAAAGGGGTAATCGTTGAAATCACTTGGCCGTTGATATGGTAGATGGGTAAAGAGCTTAAGACCGTATCTGCCTGAGTCAGTGAATGCCAAGATGCCATGGAACGAGCAGCATGTAACAAATTAGCATGGGTTAGTAATACCCCTTTAGGCGTCCCAGTAGTGCCGGAGGTATACATGAGAAGTGCTGGCTGAGTGGGCTGTACTGTTGGCAAAGTCCCTGCTTCACACTTCATGAATGGGCCCTGATCCGCATCAGGATCGAGCTCTACTATTAGAAATTTTCGTTTGGTCTTCTCTAGCGCTGCAAATAGACTCTGTTTTTTATCTGGAGAATAAAACAAGAGCTCAATATCACTATGATCCAAGACCCAGGCAAGTTGATCTGTAGGCGCTAATAAATTAAGCGGTGTAATGACCCGACCGCAAGCCATCGTAGCCAGAAAGATCGTACTCGTCTGGCGACCATTGTGCATGTATATACCAACGTGGCCATGAGCATTAATTTTAAGCTCATCTAACCATGTAGAAAAATGACACGCCTCTTTAGAAAGTTGGCCATAACTTAGAGTCGCTCCAGTTTCAGGAGCATATAAAAAAACTTTGTCCGCTTGCACTGCTGACCAATGCAATAGGATTTCGCCCAAACTTTGGCATGCAGTCGTCACTTTAAAACTCAAGCCTGAGGAAAGCGTGTGAAGTAATCTTTTAGGAGATCTTCAACTTTGGGGACCCGCTCTGGAAGGGGCCGAACTACTCTAGTGATATTAAGGTAATGCCGATAGTTCATATTGTCTGAAAAATTATTTTTTCCCCAAGTACCACAGCCCATGGAAAGTGAAAATGGCAAACCATTTTCAAAGCTGCCCCCAGTAGCAATGGTATGGGCTTGATTCACAATCACTCTAGCCACTTTTAAATTTTCAGCCAAAGTTGCAGCCCGCTTTTCCATCACATCGCCACTTAAAGCAGTGTGCAAGCCAACTGAATGGCCATTTCCCTGATAGTTATAAACATTGGTTACCAAATCTTGAGCTGCCTTGAAATCAGCAGCCTTCCAAACTGTGAGAACTGGGCTTAATTTCTCACCCGAGAAGGGGGCGGATGGCCCAAAGCCCTCTTCCTCAACCATCAAAAATTTAGCCTCTCTTGCCTTTGGATTTTTTAATTGCGCACGCTCTGCAATGACTGATGGGTACTGGGCTGTCAAAGTTGAAGTCAACTTTCCACCATGAAACATGACTTCCTCAAGACGTTTTTTATCTGCAGCATCTAGCATAAGGCCGCCAGCCCGCTCGAGCGCCGCGATTGCATTCTGATAAACGTCAGCACAAATCACCACACCATTCTCACTAGAGCAGCTTGTGGCGTTATCAAAAATTTTAGACTGTGTAATTTTTTCTGCGGCACCATTTAAATCAGCATGTTCATCAATAATGGCAAGCACATTGCCAGCACCTACCCCAAACGCGGGAGTGCCACAACTATAGGCAGCACGAATATTAGCTTGCGAACCAGTAGCCACTACCAAATCCGATAAACGCATTAACTCATTAGTTGAATCCTTAGTAATGGGGAATGGCAACATCTGCACTAGATCACGAGGTGCATTTACTAAATCTAATTGTTGATGAACAAACTCTAACAATCGCGCACAAGTTGAATATCCCTTGGGAGATGGGCCCACAATCACGGCATTACGACATTTCAGAGCATTGAGTATTTTATTAATGGGAGTTGCGCCTGGATTGGTTGAAGGAGTAATTGCAGCAACAACTCCTACTGGACGAGCATATTCAGTGAGCCCCGTCTTCAAATCTTCAGAAATAACTCCAACCGTTTTGGCCACACTTAAATCACGAACAAGGCCAAGGGTTTTTCTAAAGTTCTTCTTAAACTTATCAGCAACATCACCAAGACCAGTATCTTTCACTGCAAGTTCAGCCAACTCTTGATTTCGTTTTGGCTCCAAGATAGCCCAAGCAACAGCCTCCACCACTAAGTTCACTTGTGCTTGCGTATATTGCTCATACTTTTGCTGAGCTACACGCCCTCGTTCAACAATACTCTCTACTGGTGTCATATCTTGTACTTAGTTAATGATTTCAATTGATTAAAATGCCTCATTTATTCTGCTTTGATAGCAGCATCTTTCGTTACTTTCTTCCATTTCACAATTTCACTTTTAACAATTGCTCCAAGTTGCGCTGGAGTACTACCCACTGCCTCAGCCCCTTGACCCAATAACTTTTCTTTCACTGCTGGGTCGGATAGTGATTTGATGGTTGCCTTGTAGAGCGTATCAATAATGGGTTGTGGTGTTTTTGCAGGAACGAACATCGCATACCAGGAGTCAACCTCGTAGTCTTTAAATCCTAACTCAGCCATAGTCGGTACGTCAGGAAAAATAGGGGAGCGTTTGACAGTAGAAACCGCCAAAGCACGTAACTTACCTGACTTGATAAAGTTTGCTGCTGCTGGAATAGAAACCCATAGGAGAGGCACTTGACCTGCCATGACGTCAGTAACAGCTGGGCCGCCACCGCGATACGGAATATGCGTCATAGATACCCCTGCAGAGCCAGCCATCATCGCACCAGCTAAATGTCCTGGGGATCCATTGCCTACAGATGCGTAAGAAATTGAATCGGGCTTTGCCTTGGCCATATCAATGACCTCTTTGACAGTCTTAGCTGGGAAGTCAGGATTGGTAACCAATATCTGTGGCAATGAGGCCACCAATGAAACTGGCAAAAAATCTTTTTCAGTATCGAATGCCAGTTTTGGGAAGATCGCAGGGTTGATAGTATGGGAAGACAATGTAAACAAAACTGTATAACCATCTGCGGGAGACTTTGCAACAATGTCTGTGCCAATCGATCCGCCCGCGCCGCCGCGATTATCAATAATAATTTGCTGACCCAAGGCCTGGCCCAGTGGCTCCTGCATGATGCGCGCGATCACGTCAGTTCCACCCCCGGGCGGGTATGGCACAACAAACTTAATTGGCTTAGTAGGCCATGATTGGGCTGCTGCTAATTGTGTAAAACCAAGGAAGCCCATGGCTATAGTTAGAACGGCTACCAATAGATTGTTTCTACGCATACCTTATCTCCTGTCTTAAACACACTCCATGAGCTTATATTAGCTCTTATTGGGAAGTCTAGATACGATAACTAATCCTACTAAACGGAACAAGTTGTTTCGTATAAGTAAAAATACTAACATTTTCTCTGGATATTGCCAATATGTTCTATTAGAATGAACAAAATGACACAATTCTTGAGATTTGCTACTTATGCTTGAAATTGACAATAACGATCAGCTAGACATCATTAAAAAAGATGGTGCTAATGAAAATTCATCAATGTTAAAAGGCATTGTCATCTTAGAGGCTTTAGCGGCCCTTCAGCAGCCCGCAACTTTAGCGCAACTCATGCAAATTACCGGAATGCCAAAAGCATCTTTGCATCGAACCCTAGCCATTTTCGAAGAAGCTGGGCTTGTAGCTAGAGAACCCGGTGGTCGCACTTATGCGCCGGGTGACCGCTTGTCCAGTCTGGCAATGGCGACTTTGACACATGACACTGTCTCTGCAATTCGGCATAGCATCTTAAGAAAATTGGTGGCCGATCTAGGGGAGACTTGTAATTTAGCTGTTCTTAAACGTGGTGAGCTGTTTTATCTTGATCGTGTTGAGGCTAATTGGGCCTTACGCTTACATCTCCCTCCAGGCACTGTACTCCCTCCACATTGCAGCGCTAGCGGTAAGCTATTGTTGGCGTTCAAAACACCTGAGGAGCGCGCCAAGCTTTTAGAAAATTTACCGCTCGAGCAATTTACCCATAGAACAATTACTGATCGTGACCTCCTCGAGTCTGAGCTTGAGCGGATTGTCAGTACTGGATATGCCATTGATAATGAAGAATACGTTCTAGGCGTCTCATGCGTTGCAGTACCAGTCCGAGACGCCATGGGTGATGTAGTGGCAGCTATTGCGGTTCATGCAGCAACCGCAAGATTACCCTTAAATCAAGCCATGGAGCATATTCCAAAACTCAGAGAAGCTTCTGCTCGCATATCTCAAACCCTATCCTAATTCCTTCTGATAACGGTAAACCCTTCAGGCAAACCTCATGGATAAATATCCCTTATTAGAAAAAATGATTAAGGATGCTAAAAGCGATATCCCTTTAGGCGTCGTTTATCCCCTTAGCGCGCCCGCTCTTGAAACCGTCCTTGACTTAATCAAACTACAGTTGTGCACTCCTATTTTGATTGGGCCTAAAGACCTCATTTTGGAATTGGCTGCCAAGGAAAAGCTCTCCTTAGGTGGAGTTGAAATTGTTGATACTCCCAATGACCCGATCCTTGCCACTAAGAAAGCGGTAGAAATGGTGAAGGGGGGCAAACTAGCGGTACTGATGAAGGGATCATTGCACACCGAAGATCTAATGGGCCCTATAGTGCAACGCGATGGATTAAGAACCGATCGCAGAACGAGTCATTTATTCTTATTTGAACTAGAGCGTTATCCTAAGTTGCTAGGGATCAGTGATTGCGTAGTGAATATTGCGCCTAATGCCCCTCAAAAAGTACAAATTCTGAAAAGTAGTCTTGAAGCGCTTAATAAGTTGGGAGTAGCAGAGGTGAAGGTTGCCATCATCGCAGCTACGGAAGTCGTTAATGCAAGCATGCAAGCAACAACCGATGCAAAAGAGATTGTAGATATTCATAAGGCAAACCCAATACACGCCGCAACTATTATCGAAGGGCCCTTTGGATTCGATAATGCTATTTCAATCGACTCCGCCACAACAAAGGGAATTATTTCAAACGTTGCTGGTGATCCGGATCTACTGTTAGTTCCTGATTTACAAGTAGGTAATATTCTTTACAAGTCCTTAGTCTATATGGCTGGGGCAGAGTGCGCTGGAACCATTCTAGGGGCTCAAGTTCCCATCATTCTCACATCGCGATCAGACTCTGTATTTTCAAGAGTGGCATCTACTGCGATGGCTATTTTGCTTGCCAAACAACCTTAATATATAAAGCTATGTTCAAAATATTTTCAAATGATCCCGTGCACGATCCCATTAAGAAACAAGGGTCCGCAACAGAAATTAAGAAAACGACTTGCTATATGTGTGCATGCCGATGCGGTATCCGCGCGCATCTCCGAGATGGTGAGCTTGTCTATATTGATGGCAATCCAGAGCATCCGCTAAATCAAGGTGTCATTTGTGCTAAAGGGGCTTCAGGAATCATGAAGCAAAAATCCCCTGCCCGCATTACTCAGCCTCTATTAAGAAAGGCTGGAAGTAACCGTGGAGATGGTGAATTTGAACCCATTAGCTGGGATAAAGCCTTTGAAATACTCACCAAACGTCTGAGCCATATACGCGCAACCGATCCTAAAAAGTTTGCACTCTTCACTGGTCGAGATCAAATGCAGGCCTTAACAGGTTTGTTCGCACGGCAATTTGGTACGCCGAATTATGCTGCTCATGGTGGATTTTGCTCTGTCAATATGGCTGCAGGAATGATCTACACCATTGGTGGAAGCTTTTGGGAATTTGGCGGCCCTGATTTAGAGCGAGCCAAACTATTTGTCATGATCGGCACCGCTGAAGATCATCACTCCAATCCAATGAAGATTGCCTTATCCAAATTCAAAAGAGCAGGCGGTCGCTTTATCTCCATTAACCCAGTCAGAACTGGATATTCAGCAATTGCTGATGAGTGGATTCCGATTAAACCAGGAACAGATGGCGCTCTTTTTATGGCGCTCATGCATGAACTTATTCGACTAGAGAAATACGATGCGCCTTTCTTAAAACGTTTCAGTAATTCAGCACAATTAGTTTGCATGGATTCTGGTGCAGAAGAAGGATTATTTTTATACGATCCAGATTCAGATCCTATCAACTTAGACTTACCCCATAACAAATACATTTGGGACGAAAAGACTCAAAGTGCACAGCCCTGCTTTAAGCAAGGGACATCACCAGTATTACTTGGGGAATACACAATGGGCCCTGGCCCACATCAAGGGAAGAAAGTGGTCCCTGCATTTGAATTACTAAAACGACAGGTCAGTGAAACTACTCCCGAATGGGCAGCAGCAATTACTAGCATCCCCGCAGCCAGAATACGGAAACTTGCACTAGAGATTGCAGATACTGCTTTCGGCCAAGAATTTGAACTTCCCATCTCCTGGACAGATTCTTGGGGAGAAAAACATGACTCTGTAACAGGTAGACCTGTTGCATTTCATGCAATGCGTGGACTCTCTGCGCACTCAAATGGATTTCAAACCACTCGCGGCTTAGCAGTATTGATGTCTTTATTGGGAACAATTGACCGCCCAGGAGGTTTTAGACATAAAGCACCTTATCCAAGACAGGTGCCACCCAATGCAAAGCCTCCATCATCTGAAAATGATATTAAGCCCAATACACCCTTAGCTAAACCACCTTTAGGTTGGCCAACACAACCAGAAGATTTAGCGCTGGATTCGCAAGGCAATCCATTGCGTATTGATAAGGCCTACTCTTGGGAGCACCCTTTAGCTGCTCATGGTTTAATGCACAACGTTATTACTAATGCAGTGAAAGGTGACCCTTACTCGATTGATACCTTGATGATTTTCATGGCCAATATGTCATGGAATTCAACTATGAATACGATGGAAGTGCGGGAACATCTGAATTCTAAGAGTGCCGATGGTGAATTTAAGATTCCATTCTTAGTCGTATGCGATGCTTTTCAATCTGAAATGGTGGACTTCGCTGATCTCGTATTGCCGGACACCACTTATCTAGAACGACACGACGTCATGAGTATGTTAGATCGTCCTATTTCAGAATTTGATGGTCCAGTTGATTCTGTCCGCATACCAGTGCTAGAACCTTTGGGTGAATGTAAGCCATTTCAGGAAGTCTTGATCGAACTCGCCTCTCGCTTGAAGTTTCCAGCGTTTACGACGCCAGAAGGTGAACGTAAATTCAAAGACTACCCAGACTTTATTACTCGCTTTCAGACTGGTCCTGATTCAGGTATTGGATTTCTCTCAGGATGGCGTGGCAAGGATGGCGAGAAAGCCCTCAAAGGCGAACCTAATCCCAATCAGTGGCAAAAGTATGCTGAGAATAACTGCGTACACCAGTACCATATGCCACCAGAACACCAATACATGCGCAATTGGAATAAGGGATATTTAGATTTTTCTAAAGAAAATGCATTAAGACAAAAAAATGATCCCATCATGATTGCGATCTATTCAGATATCTTGCAAAGATTCAGATTGGCTGCTACTGGGAAACGTCCAGGGGCTCAGCCACCTGCCCATCTGAAAGATCGGATCTATAAATATTTTGATCCACTGCCATTTTGGTATCCACCACTTGAAGATGAAGTAACTGATCTCAGTAAATTTACCTTGAATGCGATTACTCAGCGCCCCATGGCTATGTATCACTCCTGGGATTCTCAAAATGCCTGGTTAAGACAAATCCATAGTCATAACTATTTATACGTCAATACTGCAACAGCTCTTGAGCATGGCATTGCAGATGGGGCATGGATGTGGATTGAGTCTCAATGGGGTAAAGTAAAATGTATGGCCCGCCATTCAGAAGCCGTTGATCCTGGAACAGTATGGACCTGGAACGCAATTGGTAAAGCAGAATCTGCCTGGAGTCTTACTGATAATGCAGATGAATCCAAAAAAGGTTTCTTATTAAATCACTTGATTTCTGAAGAGCTTACCTTGGGCGGATTCAAAGTGAGTAACTCTGACCCCATTACCGGCCAAGCAGGATGGTACGACGTTCGAGTCAAATTAGCCCCGGCTGGAGATGAAGAATCTCCGGAAACATGGCCTCAAGTAAAAGCATATGAAGTGCCTGGAATGTCTCTCAAAAAGGAGGCAAATAAGTGAGTACCAATAAACAACTCGCCTTAGTCATTGACCTCAATGTGTGTGTTGGCTGCCATGCATGCGTGACTTCTTGTAAAGAATGGAATACCCAAGGCTCTGCAGGACCACTTACAGACCTAAATGCCTATGGCGCTAATCCAAGTGGAACTTTCTTTAACCGCGTACAAACGTATGAAGCAGGATCCTTTCCTAATACTCAAACAGTGCACTTTCCAAAATCATGTTTGCATTGCGAAGAGCCTCCCTGCGTTCCAGTCTGCCCAACCGGGGCAAGTTATAAGCGCAAAGAAGATGGCATCGTCTTAGTTGATTACGATAAATGTATTGGCTGTAGCTATTGCTCTTGGGCATGCCCATACGGAGCTCGTGAACTAGATGAAGAGCGCCAAGTCATGACGAAGTGCACTCTATGCGTAGATCGCATTTATAGTGAAACCTTACCTGAATCAGAACGTAAGCCTGCATGTGTTCTTGCATGCCCAACGAGTGCCCGCATCTTTGGTGATGTACATGATCCAGAGTCAGATGCAAGCAAAGCAATTGAAGAGCGTGGAGGTTATGCCCTAATGCCTGAATGGGAAACCCAACCTGCTAACCACTACTTACCTCGCTCGATCATGGAAACCATTGATGCCGCAAGGAATGACAAATAATGCGTCCACAATTTTCCATTATCTTTTTTACAACCCTTGCAGGAATGGCTCAAGGCTTATTATTTTTCATTGCTCTTTTGAATATGGAAGCCGCCGTCTTATCTGCACCGTTTCTCTTAATGTTAGCCTTACCGGTTAGCTTTATATTGCTTACATTAGGCTTGGTAGCTTCATTTTTTCATTTAGGACATCCAGAGCGTGCTTGGCGTGCTGCAATGATGTGGCGTACCTCTTGGCTCTCTAGGGAAGTGATCGCCTTACCGGCAGTCATGTTGATGACAGCAATGACTTTCTTTTTTGTAGCCTCTGGAATGGTGCCAGCGTGGATTTGGGGAATGCTGCTGATCAGCATACTAGCCCTATGGATCTGCACTGCCAAAATTTACCAATGTATTCGTTTTATTCAAGAATGGTCACATCCCTCGACTCTGAGCAACTTCATCCTACTAGGCTTGACCTCAGGTGGCTTGCTGCTGGAATTTCTTCTCATGCTTTGGAATGACCCAGGCGCCCCTTTCGGGATTGGCCTGATCTCAGGACTCAACTTTATATTGCTATTTATCGCCCTCAACCTCAAGTTATGGATTTGGCGTCGTAATCAAAAGTTAAAACCTAAATCCAATCTGGCTTCTGCTACAGGTATTAAGGGTAGCAATATCCGACAAACCTCTATGGGGTTCATGGGTGGTAGCTTTAATACTCGTGAATTTTTTCACCACCAAACTGATCGGGTCATTAGCAATATTCGAAAAATCATTTTATTGATGAGCTATATAGGTCCAATGATCTTGCTGGCCTTTTCTATGAATTCACCTAATATTGCCCAAATAGCTATCGCCTTACTCATGCATTACATTGGGCTATTAGCAGAAAGATGGATGTTCTTTGCTGAGGCAAATCACCCTCAGAATTTGTACTATCAAAGAGTGTCCTAAAGATCGCCTACTTCAAGTCTTACCCAAGATCAGCTTAAAAAACTCTACAAGCTCATTCATTAGCTTTGCGTGGATCGGTAGATAGAAAAGATGGTCTTAAACTTAGTCGAGAAAAATAAAGATCTAAATTAGGATAATCAGTACGCCATGTGATTTCAGGTAAGCGAAATTCCAGCCAATCTAAGGCACAAGCTACCGCAATATCTGCAATCGTGAAGGTATTTAAGTGGCAATACTCTGAATCTCCTATTGAGTGAGATAAAAACTGTAAAGATGCCTGCACTTTGCTTATCTGCCTCTCAATCCACTTCTCACTTTGCTCTACTGAGGGTCTAGATATTTTTTCGCGGCGAGCCAAAATGGCAGCATCTAAAAGCCCGTCAGCCAAAGCCTCAAAAGTCCTTACACGGGCTTTATCTAGACTTAATTGAGGAAGTAATGGATTAGCGCTACTCATACCATCAACATAGTTAGCTATAACAGATGAATCGAATATAGGATGACCATTAAGCGGAAGTAGGCAAGGTATTTTGCCCAGTGGATTAATTTCATGCAACTTAGTATTAATATCCCAGCCATCTTCAATAACTAAGGTGCAAGGAATTCCTTTCTCAATCAAGCAAATTCTTACTTTTCTTGAAAAAGGGCTAGTGAACGAACCAAGTAATTGCATTTTGATAAGCCTACCCTCCGCCTAAATTATTAAAGTAACGATATTTGCGGGAATGGATATAGCGAATACGCATATCAACAGGCTTTCCTTTATAGGCGTAAGCAACTCTTTTGACGCATAAGATTGGCAGATTAATTTTTAGCTTCAGTAGTTTTGATATGTAGTTATTACCAGGTATTGCTTCTATTGTTTCGCTAATATTTAAAACGGTGATGCCATATACCCTTTGAAATAAACCATACAGCGTTTCATTTCTATCCGAAAAAAAACTTTCATTTAAGTTTGGAAACATTTTCTCAGATAAATAGATTTCATCGACAATAGCCGGCTGATGCCTAAAGCTAAGCAGGGTTTTTACTTTATAAACTTTTTCATAGGGCTTAATTGACAGTTTTTTTGCAATCAATTGGGTTGCCCGTATTTTTTCAAAGGAAAGGAGTTTTGAATGAGGCAGTTCACGTACCCCCTCAGAGCTCTCAATCCTAAAAAATACGTTGAGCATGTAATCAGGAGTATGGCTAACTACAAAAGTCCCCCTGCCCTGCTCTCTAACCAAGATATTTTCAGCAACCAATTCATTGATTGCTCGCCGAATTGTTCCAATACTCACTTGATAGCGCGCGGCCAAGATAGGCTCGCTTGGTATAGCTTGATTATGTCGCCACTTATTTTGACGTAGCAATTCTGTGATGGAGTACTTAACTCTCTTGTATGCGAACTCAGCTGCTTTAACCATGACCTATCGTCAACTTAAAAGTAAATATTCATATATATGACTTATTGCCTAATTGTAACCCCTGCACTAAGGCATGATTAAAAAATAATTCAATAAAAACATATGCTTAGCCTTTTTAAGTTCTGAATTGGCGGGAAAGCGCTAATTGTCAACCTAGGTCAAAGTAGCTAAGATGAATTGGAATGAAATCTCTGGAATCCATCACCCTCTATCGGCTTGAGCTACCTTTAAAGGTGCCCTATAAACTGGCTTTTGGCCCCGTAACCCATTTCGATACATTAATCGCCAGTGTTATAGATGCCGATGGGAATCAAGGATTGGGTGAAGCAACCATTCTCACTGG
>CANHLB010000022.1 GCA_947461335.1 Burkholderiaceae bacterium
ACACATGGCAACAAAGAAAAAACCTGCTGCAAAGAAACCAGCTGCTAAGAAAAAAGTAGCTGCTAAGAAACCAGCTGCTAAAAAAGTAGCTAAGAAGAAGCCAGCTGCTAAGAAGCGTCCAGCTGCTAAGAAGAAGCCTGCTGCTAAAAAAGCTGCTAAAAAGCGTCCAGCTGCTAAGAAAAAAGCTGCCGCTAAGAAGCCAGCCGCTAAAAAAGCTGCTAAAAAGCGTCCAGCTGCTAAAAAGAAGCGTGTAGCTAAAAAAAAGTAAGTAAGCCTACTGCGAAGAAAGCGGGCTCTGCTGTAAAAAAGCCCGCGGCTAAGAAAGCTGCAACAGTAACAACTGCCGCTGCCTGGCCCTTCCCAACTGGCACTCGTCCTTAAGTTTTTACTTTAGACGGGTTCTAAGAAGTTCAAAGGGGTCTCTATGAGACCCCTTTTTTTATTGCCTGCTCTTAGCGGGGACGGATCTGATCTTTAGAAACTAAACCCGAACGCCAATTTGAATTGCTCAGCAATCTGAGTTTGGCTTAATTGGTGATTTTGTGGCCCTTGGTGGGTGATCTTGATTGAGCCCATCAGACTTGCTAGGCGACCGGTGGTTTCCCAGTCCATCCCATTTTCTAGTCCAAAGAGTAGTCCACCACGAAATGCGTCGCCGCATCCGGTTGGATCTACTACTTTTGCCGCTGGCACAGGAGGAATAGAGATGCATTTGCCATCTGAATAAATATCTGCACCTTCGGCGCCTTTAGTGACAATCAAAGCCTTCACGCGTTCAGCGACTTTAGAAAGACTCAAACCCGTTCTTTGGGCAAGCATTTCGCCTTCATAGTCATTGACAGCCAGATAACTTGCAATATCGACTAACTCAAGTAGCTCTGGCCCATTAAACATCGGTAAGCCTTGGCCTGGATCAAAGATAAAAGGGATATTGGCTTCTGCCAATTGGTGGCAGTGCTCCCACATGCCTTGACGGCCATCAGGGGCAACGATTCCTAATTTTGCTGTGCCTTTAGCATTTTTACTGCGTTCAGCAACCACTGCAGAAACTAAGTTGAGATGTGATTGATCCATTGCCCCTGGATGAAATGCGGTGATTTGATTATTAGCCTGATCCGTTGTGATCATCGCTTGCGCTGTAAAGGCTTGGTCGATTTGACGAATATGACTCGCATCAATGTTGAGTTTCTCAAGGCGTTTCATGTAGGAAGTTGCATCGCCACCGACTGTTGCCATGATGATTGGGTCACCACCCAAAAGACTGAGGTTGTAGGCTATATTGCCGGCGCAACCTCCGAATTCTCGGCGCATCGTGGGCACTAAGAAAGCCACATTGAGGATATGAATCTGCTCTGGCAGAATTTGATCGGCAAATTTGCCTTCAAAGTTCATGATGGTGTCGTAAGCGATAGAGCCGCAGATCAAGCTAGCCATAAATTACTTTCTGTAGAAAAGGAATAGGAATAAGAATAAGGGTCAAGAATAAAGAAAAAGCAAAATTGGGGCAGTAGTTTGGGGGGTAATTGGACTAGCTTTAGGGATAAACAACTCTGATTCGATATCCAGCAGCATTTTGCGGTACCTGAATTGATAAATTACTTTGTATTTGTTCGCCAGAAGGGACTCCCATCCGTAAAAAATCAGAATGAGATTCTTGCCAAGCCACAGGTAACCATTCTTTTGGTGTGAATTGAATGGATTTGATCTCAGATTCTTCCGCATCAGTGAGGGAAATTTCTAAATTTGGTGCTAAAACGGCAATCGCAAGACGATTTTGTATTTCAACTTGGAGTATTGATTGATTTGCAACGCTTTTAAGGCCCTCTCGCGCGTTTTCAGGCGATAGTGTGGCTGAAGTTATTTTCCATGCAGCAAAATCGCTTACAGGACGATTTACGCATCCTAGTGCGCCACATAATTTTTCGTCAACAGCTTGTAAAACAGAAAATGCAGCTACTGAAAAAGAATTTGAACTGCCATCAACGCGCGGCGCTAATTTTGAAAGTAAAAAACTCCTGGAAAGATGCTCGCCAAAAGCGATCAACACAACAAAAAAACAAATGAGAAGAGTGATCTTGACTCTTTTTTTTTGCGCAGGTGCAGCAAAATCCATTTTTTTGCTGCTGGCTTGGTCTTTAGCAAGAGCTCCATGTAAGCAAACCCAACCGTCATTTTCTTTCCAAACCGAGAGTTTGAGCCATTGACTATAGGTGGCAATCACTTCATCTGCTTGACGAGCAAGCACTCCAGATAAAACAATTTGCCCGCCTGGGCGCACTTTATTGACCAATGCAGGAGCAAGGACCTGCAATGGGTTGGCCAAAATATTAGCCATCACGATGTCATATTTGGTTTCTGCCGCAAGTTCTTTAGCGTCTTCGTTTGGTAAAACAAACTGAATAACAGCCTTGTTAATTTCGGCATTGCTGCGCGCCGCCACCATTGCCTGTGGATCAATATCCGTTCCGACAACAGGATTGCAACCGAGTTTTGCAGCAGCAATTGCCAAAATACCGGAGCCACAGCCGTAATCCAAGAGACTGTGTTGTGTAAGGTTCTGATGCTCTTCGAGCCAAAGCAGGCATAAATGAGTAGTGGGGTGACTGCCAGTTCCAAAGGCAAGTCCTGGATCAACTGCTAAACAAATTGCATTTGGATCAGTGGGAGCTTCATGCCAAGAGGGAACTACCCAAATGCGTTTACCCACTTGAATAGGTGCAAATTGGCTTTGAGTAAGTCTTACCCAATCTTGCTCTTCAACGATTTTTTCTTCTGGGATTCCTAGCTTAAAACCAGCATCTTTCAGAGAAGCAAGCAATTCAGGAATAAATTGCGCGCTAGCTGAGCTATCAATATCAGGATTGAAGAGGGCGGTGACTGAAGACCTATCCCAAGCTTGGACTTCTGGAGATAGACCAGGCTCTCCATAAAGCGGGTTCTCATCATAGCCACCAGCTGAATCATCTTCTACCGTTACAGAGAGAGCACCCAATTCAAGCAGGGCATCACCAAGAGGTTCAGCAGTTTCAGCAACTACCGTGAAAACGAGTTCACGATATGACATGAGGCACTTGCATGAGTTAAGATTTTCCGCGACTTGCAGCTTGCTCTTCTAAGCGATGCTCCAGGTAGTGAATGCTAGTGCCACCTTCCATAAAGTTGGGATCGAGCATTAATTCGCGGTGCAGAGGTACATTGGTGGTAATACCATCAATCACCATCTCAGAAAGCGCTATTTGCATGCGACGTATTGCTTGTTCACGTGTATTGCCGTAAGAAATCAATTTACCAATCATGGAGTCATAGTTGGCGGGAACGACATAACCGCTATAGGCATGGGAATCGACACGAATTCCGGGGCCACCTGGCATATGAAAGGATCCAATCTTGCCTGGACTTGGCGTGAACTTAAATGGATCTTCTGCATTCAGACGGCATTCGATGGCATGCCCACGAATCACAATATCTTTTTGGCGATAAGCTAATTTGAGACCAGCAGCAATCCGAATTTGTTCTTGAACGATGTCAACGCCGGTAATCATTTCAGTTACTGGATGCTCAACCTGAACGCGAGTATTCATCTCGATGAAGAAGAATTCACCATTTTCATACAGAAATTCAAATGTTCCTGCACCACGGTAACCCATTTTTCGACAGGCTTCAGCACAGCGTTCACCAATTTTGGTAATCAGGCGACGATCAATTCCGGGTGCTGGAGCTTCTTCAATCACTTTTTGGTGGCGGCGTTGCATTGAGCAATCACGCTCGCCCAGCCAAATCGCATTGCCATGGGTATCTGCCAAGATTTGTATTTCTACGTGGCGAGGCTTTTCTAAAAACTTCTCCATATAGACTTCCGGGTTACCAAAAGCACGACCTGCTTCTTCACGAGTCATATTCACAGCATTGATGAGAGCAGCTTCAGTATGAACAACCCGCATACCGCGACCACCACCACCGCCAGCAGCTTTAATAATGACTGGGTAACCCACCTTTTTTGCAGCAGCAATAGTTTCTTTTGGGTTATCCGATAGAGCACCCTCAGATCCAGGAACACAAGGTACACCTGCTTTGATCATGGCGCGTTTAGCGGAGACCTTGTCACCCATTAAGCGGATAGTTTCCGCTTTAGGGCCAATAAAAGCGAAGCCTGATTTCTCTACACGTTCAGCAAAATCAGCATTTTCAGATAGGAATCCGTAACCTGGATGAATTGCTTCAGCGTCGGTCACTTCCGCTGCGGAAATAATTGCAGGCATATTGAGATAACTGAGGGGCGATGGGGCAGGCCCAATACAAACCGCCTCATCAGCAAGCTTCACATACTTTGCTTCTTTGTCGGCAGTGGAATAGACCACTACCGTTTTAATTCCCAACTCACGGCATGCGCGTTGGATACGGAGAGCAATTTCTCCCCGATTGGCAATCAGAATCTTATCGAACATGTCGGCGCTAAGTTAGGTAAAAATAAATTAGTAGGAAGGCTTAAAGGATTAAGCAATGATGAAAAGGGGTTGGTCAAATTCAACACCTTGACCGTTTTCGCAAAGGATTTCTTTCACGACGCCAGCATGCTCAGACTCAATCTCATTGAGTAGTTTCATAGCTTCAATGATGCAAAGTGTTTGACCTACTTTGACGGTATCCCCAATACTCACAAAATTGGGAGACTCTGGGTTTGGAGCGCGATAAAAAGTACCGACCATAGGAGAGCGTGCAACAAAGCCAGATTGTTCATCGGGCGATTGCATCACTGGAGTTGCTACTGGTGCAAGGTTTGCTGCGGGAGCAACTGGTGGAGTATGAGCATGAGCAGGGGCTGGGTTTGTATAAACTACCTGTCCAGTAGGGACTGCAGAGCCGGCGTTAACAATACGTACACGGTCTTCCCCTTCATTAACCTCTAACTCAGAAATGCCTGATTCAGAAACAAGGTCGATTAAGGTTTTTAGTTTTCTCAGATCCATACGAGTGCTTCCTCTGTTTTTATTTCTTTAAATAAGCTTATTTTTGTAAACGGGCGATTGCTGCCTGCAGTGCTAGTTCATAGCCAATGGCACCCAGACCACAAATCACGCCAGTGGCAATGTCAGATAAATAGGAGTGTTTACGGAACTCTTCGCGCTGATGAATATTGGATAAATGGATTTCTATAAACGGGATTGCAACGCCAGCAAGTACGTCACGGAGAGCTACGCTAGTGTGGGTAAATGCACCTGGATTGATGATGATGAAATCAACCCCATCTTGTTTAGCCTTTTGAATGCGATCAATTAGTTCGCCTTCATGATTACTTTGATAGGTGCCCAAGTCTATGGATTGAGCTTTAGACATATCTTCTAGCTTTTGGTGAATGTCTTGGAGGGTAGTTTTTCCATAAACCTCTGGTTCACGAGTCCCTAATAGATTGAGATTTGGGCCCTGAATTACGAGAATTGACGCTTTTTTCGACATAGATCCCTGTTTTTGGCGGCTTTAGAGGTTTATTGCTTCAAACACTATTGGAGAAGTATACCTTTCCGACTGTCTGGAAAAGGAAATTTACCTATTTTTACAGGAATTTACTGCATGAAATGGATCATATTGCCCAATTTTTGTGCAATAAAAGGACCAAATTTAATCTTAAAAAATCAGTAAAATGCCTTATAAAGCAGATTTAATCGCCTTTCTGAGCTCATCTTCGCTTATCTTTCCCAATTTTGAATAGATAGCCTTCCCTTGTTGATTAATAATTACTGTGTAAGGAAGAGCTCCTTGGGCATTGCCCATTTGTTTAGAAAGACTGCTGCCCTCAAGTCCACCTATAACAATGGGATAGGAAACGGGGGTACTTTTTAGAAATTCACGAATATTAGAGGGTGAATCGATACCGATGCCGACAAATAAGACATTTTGTTGTAAATATTCCTGCTGAAGTAGGTCTAAAGTAGGCATTTCTTCAACGCAGGGCGGGCACCAGGAGGCCCAAAAGTTCACTACCAAGATTTTTCCTTGCCATTGGGCCGTATCGGCTGGTTTTCCGTCAGGGGTTTGCCAAGGATTAGCAAAAAATGCTTTTACAGAAGGTTCGCTAGCTAAGCCTGTCTTAGAAATCCATTGCGAGGTCAGCACACCTCCAAGGAGTGCCAAAAGACTTATTCCGCCAATGATGATCCATTGTCTTCGGTTCATTGCAACTCCTTCGCTAAAATTCATAGATGCATATACATATCTTGGGCATCTGCGGTACTTTCATGGGCGGCATAGCCGCAATCGCTCGGCAAGCCGGACATCGTGTCACTGGTTGTGATGCTAACGTGTATCCCCCCATGAGTACACAGCTTGAGGCTCAAGGTATTGAGCTCATTGAAGGATTTTCATCAGATCAATTATTGCAGTTTGAGACGATGCCTGATTTATTTGTGATTGGCAACGTCGTTTCTCGTGGCAATCCATTGATGGAAGCCATTTTGAATCAAGGGTTGCCATATATCTCGGGGCCACAGTGGCTCGGTGAACAAGTTTTATATGGCAGACATGTTTTGGCGGTTGCCGGTACACATGGCAAGACGACAACATCAGCCATGCTCACTTGGATTTTAGAATTTAATGGCTATCAGCCTGGCTATTTAATTGGGGGCGTGCCTCTCAATTTCACAGTCTCTGCACGTTTAGGTGAGGGAAAGTATTTTGTGATCGAGGCCGATGAATACGACACCGCTTTCTTTGATAAGCGTAGCAAGTTTGTGCACTACAGACCACGCACTGCTTTATTAAATAATTTAGAGTTTGATCATGCCGATATTTTTGCTGACCTAGCGGCAATTGAAAACCAGTTCCATCATTTAGTGAGAACTGTTCCAAGTGATGGCTTGCTGGTTGTCAATGGCCAGGAGCCGGCTCTAGAACGCGTTGTGACCCGCGGTGTATGGGCTCCAGTAGAGCGCTTTGGCCAAGAAGTTTCTAATGAGTGGTCTCTAGTCTCTCAAGAGGGTGATGGGTTTATGGTGCGCAAGTCTGGCAAGGAAGTTGCAGTTGTGAAGTGGGCACCAGAGTCAGGGGTGATGGGACAGCATAATCAATTAAATGCTCTTGCGGCGGTTGCCTCAGCAAATCATATTGGAATCTCACCGGCAGATTCTGCACGAGCTTTAGCCGAATTTAAAAATGTGAAGCGGCGCCTTGAAACGATTGGTGTTGCAAATGACATTACTATCTATGATGACTTTGCCCATCACCCAACTGCAATTACGACGACCGTGGATGGTCTGCGTCGTCGCGTTGGTAAAGCACGCATCCTGGCCGTACTAGAGCCCCGCTCTAATACTATGAAACTTGGTGTAATGAAGGCCCAACTTCCAAGCAGCTTGGAGCAAGCTGATCAAGTGTTTGCCTATGGCGCAAATGCTGGCAAAGAATCTCTAGGCTGGGATTTGGCGGAGGTGTTATCTCCACTCAATACAAAAAAGCAGGATAAGGCACAAGCTTTTGATGATCTTGATGCATTAGTAAAGGCGGTTGCAAAAGAAGCAAAGCCTGGGGATCACATTTTGGTGATGAGTAATGGTGGATTTGGTGGCGTACATCAAAAAATATTAAAAGCGATTACTGCTTAATAGGCACAATCGAGTTAAATCAAAAAATAGAGAGCAAAAATGGGTGACAGATTAAAAGACAAGGTAGCCATCATTACAGGTGCCGCAAAGGGAATCGGTTTTTCTACAGCACAGCGCTTTGCTGCTGAGGGCGCAAAAGTCATCATTGCTGACATGAATTTTGAGTCAGTCAAAGGCGCTGCCGCTCAAGTTCCTAATGCAGAGGCGTATGTGATGAATGTAACGGATCGCGCGAGCATTCAGGCAGTAGTAGATCAAGTGATGCAGAAATATGGCCGCATTGATATCTTGATCAACAATGCTGGCATCACTCAGGATGCGCGTTTGATTAAGATGACCGAAGCACAGTTTGATACGGTAATTGATGTCAATCTCAAAGGTGTTTTTAATTGCACACAGCTAGTCGTTCCACATATGTTGGATGCTGGGTCAGGGGCGATTGTGAACGCCTCTAGCGTAGTTGGTCTGTACGGGAACTTTGGTCAAACTAATTATTCAGCAACGAAATTTGGTGTGATTGGTTTCACTAAAACATGGGCACGTGAGCTTGGCCCAAAGGGTATTCGAGTGAACGCAATATGCCCAGGATTTATTGCAACTGAAATGGTTAAAGCAATGCCAGAAAATATTTTGCAAGATATTGAGAGGCGCAGCTGGCTCGGGCGCCTCGGCACCCCTGAAGAAATGGCCAATATATATCTATTCTTGGCAAGTGATGAGGCCAGCTACGTTAATGGTGTTGCATTAGAGGCTAGCGGCGGAATCTCCCTCTAAGCATGAATCTCGTATACGAAGAAGGCGGCGATATTAAGATCGCTACAGTGCAGTCTGCATCAGGCACAGGAGATGCTGAGTCTTGGCAGGCTACAAGTCTTTCTGGAAAAAAGATCAAACTGAAAGCCAAGGAAGTTTGGCTTCGCTTCGAAAAACCAGAGGCCCAGGCAGCAATGGATGAGGCAAGCGCTTTATCTAAAGACATCGATTTGCAATTACTTTGGGATTGCGCGCCGGAAGAAGAGTTTAATCTAGTCGATGTTTCAGAAGAGTATTTTGGTGCTCAAGCAACGATTCCTCAGCAAGTCTCTCTGGGGATTGCCTTGCAAGGTGCCCCAGTATTTTTTCGTCGTAAAGGACGTGGTCGCTTTCAGAGGGCGCCGCTCGAACAGTTGCAGGCAGGTCTAGCTGCTCTTGAACGCAAACAAAAAGAATTAGAGCAACAGTCTGTCTGGCAACAAGAATTAGTGGGGGGTACTTTTCCAGAAGCACTGAAGTCTTCTACCCAGCAACTATTGTTTTCACCAGATAAAAATACCACTGCGTTTAAAGCCTTGACGGCCGCATGTAATGAGACCGGTGAGTCTCCTGCACAATTAATGATTCGTTGTGGCGCAATTGATTCACCACTGGCCTATCACCAAGGTATGTTTCTCAAGGCGCATTTCCCAAGCGGAGCAGCCCATCAGCAAAATCTTGGGGTCAACCAAGAAGTCTATGCAGCAGCTGTTGCAGAACTCCCGCTTGCGGATGTGAAAGCCTTCTCAATTGATGACTCTGGAACAACGGAAATTGATGACGCACTCTCTGTCACTGAATTAGCAGATGGTGGGTATCGCGTTGGCATTCACATTGCAGCACCTGGTTTAGCAATTGCTAAAGATGATCCTCTTGATCGAGTGGCTCGCAGTCGAATGTCAACGGTGTATTTCCCGGGAGACAAAATCACGATGTTGCCAGACTCGGTAATTAGTCAGTTCTCCTTAGATGAAGGCGCTCCCAGGCCCGCCCTTTCGATCTATGTTGATATTGATCCAGAAGGCTTGGTAAGAAGAGATTCATTGCAGATGCGTGCTGAGATGGTGCCAATGGCTGCCAACTTACGCCTAGAACAGATTGAGCATCTTGTAAGTGAAGAGAGTTTGCTCGACGAATCTGCAAGCTATCCCTACCGTAAAGAGCTTGCAGTTTTGTGGAAGGCTGCTCAGCATCTACATGCTGGCCGCCAAGAAAAGCGCATTGCTAACGGCCTGCGGGCAGAACAGTTAGGCCTGATAGATCCCAATGCCTTAGCAAGAGATTTTCATTTTCAGATAAATGATGTGAATGGCATCCAACGTGTAGAAATTATTCCTCGTCAACGGGGATCCATACTCGATACGATTGTTGCTGAATGGATGATTTTTTGTAACAGCGCTTCTGGTCAACTCTTGGCCGATCACGGCTTACCCGGTTTATTCAGAACTCAGAAGGGTTGGGGTCCTTTGCGGACACGGATGCAAACTACTCCCGGGCCTCATGAAGGCCTAGGCTTAGATTACTACGCTTGGTGTACCTCTCCTTTGCGTCGTTATTCTGATTTAGTGAATCAGTGGCAACTGCTTGCCTTAGCAAAACATGGTGTCACAGCAAAGATGGTTGCTCCTTTTCCGCCGCGTGATGCTAACTTGATGGGTATAGCAGCAGACTTTGAATCTTGTTATCAAGCCTATGCTGAATTTCAGGATAGGCTAGAAAAATATTGGTGCCTACGCTGGGCTATTCAAGATGGCGAATCTAAAAATGTATACGTACGTCATTTAAAAGAGGGCATGTCTAGATTGGAGCTAGTGCCACTTCACCTACCTATTCCAGAGTTAGCTAGTCACCCCCGCATGACGCGGGCCCAAGTGGTAGTGAGCGATACGGATTTATTGCAATTGAGTGCGGCGGTGAGAGTGCTTGAAATTGAGGCTAAGGTTGAAGTGCCTGAAATCATCGTGCAAGAAGATGGTAGCGCAGACTAAATCCATCGGACTGGTAATGCCTGAGCCATTAAGCAAAGCGCTGCTGTATATTCAGTCAGCCTGGCGTCGCCACCCATTTCGCTTGGCCTTATGCGTCTCCATCTTGATCCATGTCGTTTTTCTCTCTTTTCGTTGGGGTTTTGGGGAGATTCAAAGTCGCCGCCTTAATACGCCATTAAGCGTTGTCTTGGTCAATGCCAGCAATAAATTAGCGCCTAAGGAAGCGAATAAATTAGCTCAAGCTGACTTGCAGGGCGGCGGCACAACAGAGAACCAAGATGCAAGCGCATTGCACCGTGCAAGATTGGGAGCCGAAGCCCGTCTTGAGATCCTAGAGAGACAGCAAAAACAAATGCTGGCAAAACTTGATGAACAACGAACTCAATCAGGTGGACGTAGGAGTGGCGAGGATCAAAAAATGACGCCGCAATTTAATTCCTTGGAAGCCGAATTAAGTAAACGCCTTCAGGCAAATAGCCGTGAGCCTCGTCGTAAGGTTCTAACTGGGGCTAATACGAAAGCAGTTTCTTTTGCACACTACTACGATGCTATGCGTCAAAAGATTGAGGCTTATGGAAGTGCATTCTTTCCTAGAGCAAATGGGCGCCCTTTGTACGGAAGCTTAATTATTGTGGTGAGTATCGACGCTCAAGGTCGAATTGCTAACAATGCAGAAGGTAAAGATGGTTTATCGATTGGACGTAGTTCTGGAAATCCTGAGTTAGATCGACAGGCAATTGCGATCGTGCGTGCTTCAGCCCCTTTTGGGCCATTTCCCACTGAGATGCGCAATCAAATTGATGTATTGGATTGGGTATCTACATTTGATTTTGCTAGAGATGGTGCGGATCGTCTCGAATTACGACGTTAAGATTTTTTAAAATAGTCAGTAAATTCGCTTATTCTGTAGCCATCATGAACCCATTAAAGCCTGCTGATCTGCATACTGACCCAAGTCTTTTTAAGGGTATGGATGTCTACGCAGTTACGGGCAATCCTATTTCCCATACTAAGTCTCCGGATATTCATCGACGCTTCGCAGATCAGGCTAAGCAAAAAATGCATTATGGTCGCCTGCAGCCTGATACCAATGCTTTTGCTCTAGCAGCAAAGTCTTTCTTTGATGCTGGAGGTAAGGGTATGAGCGTTACGGTACCCTTTAAGTTGGATGCCCAAGTTTTTGCTGATGTATTAACTTCCCGCGCTCAGCTTGCTGGAGCTGCCAATACATTGTGGATAAAAGATGGCAAGATTTACGGTGATAACACTGATGGCGCTGGTCTGGTACGGGATTTATTAGCTCAGGGAATTGCCCTTCATCAATCTAGAGTATTGCTCCTAGGCGCTGGGGGAGCTGCACGCGGGGTAATTGGCCCATTGCTTGAGCAAAGCCCAAAATGTTTAGTGATTGCGAATCGTTCCAATCTAAAGGCAGATGAACTTGTGAGGCTCTTTGCTGATCTTGCTGCTGCTAAAGAGGTGGCTCTTGAATCTCGGACTTTGTCAGATTTGGAAGATTCTAAAAAAACGCCTTATCCATTTGACTTAGTGATTAATGCTACTGCCGCTAGTCTTATCGATGAATCCCCTTTAAGTATTCAAGCGACTGCTCATGTTTTCGTACCCAGTTCCTTTGCTTATGACATGGTGTACGGAAAAAATACTGCCTTTATGCAGCAAGCTCTACAAAGAGGAGCTCGTGTCAGTGACGGTCTTGGGATGTTGGTAGAGCAAGCAGCTGATGCTTTCTTAATGTGGCGCGGTCCTGAGTTGGCTACCCTAATTGATCCCCGGGCAGTATTAGCAACACTTCGCAGTTAATTTGCTAATGCGTTGGCTTACTTACATAGTCAAATGTCTACTTTGTGGTTTATTAGCAATGCAAGTCTACTTTGCACTTCAGATTGCCTTATGGTCTGGTTTGAACCCCTCAAGCACTGCGTTTCAAAGGGCTGAGCGCTGGCGCTTATGCAGCTGGCATTGGTCTTGTCCTGTCTATTCCGAATGGGTGCCTTATGACAAGATTTCGAATAATCTGAAACGAGCTGTATTAGTCAGTGAAGACGATATTTTTTTCCAGCATAAGGGTTTTCGCTTTGAGGATATGAAAAAAGCCTGGGAAAAGAATCAGCAAAAAACACAAATGGGTAATAGCTCTAAGACGGCGTTACGAGGTGGATCAACCATCACACAACAGCTAGCAAAGAATTTATTTCTTTCTTCAGAGCAACATTATTTGCGCAAGGGGCAAGAATTCATTATTACTGGACTCTTAGAACTCATTTTGTCAAAGCAAAGACTTTATGAGATCTATCTCAATTCAGTAGAGTGGGGCGAAGGGATCTTTGGAATTGGTGCTGCTTCTCATTACTACTTCGCAAGCTCTCCTGCAGTATTGAGTCGTGAGCAAGCAGCTGCATTGGCCTCAGCATTGCCAGCACCGAAATGTTTTGATAAGCCGCAGTTTTGTCGAAAGGCTAATATCCATTTTCCAACCCGCCAAGATTTTATTTTAGAAAACATGGATCGAGTTGCTTTAGCCCCTTATCCAGCGCCTGCTAAAAGCACTAAATAATTTTTAGCTGTCTGGATTATTTTGCAGCAGCAGTCCTCAGCGCATCTCGGGTACTTTGTGCAACTGCTCTTGCAGCCTCAGCAAAATCAGTACCAGAGCTTGCGTACAAAATCGCTCTAGAAGAGTTGATCATCATGCCGGTTCCAGGCGCCCCTGAAATACAGCCTGCTTTTACAGTGGCATCAATATCGCCGCCTTGAGCGCCTATGCCAGGAATCAATAAAGGCATATCGCCAACAATGGCACGCACTTTAGCAATTTCTTCAGGGAAAGTGGCGCCGACTACTAGACTAATTTGACCTGAGCTATTCCACTTCTGTGAGGCTAACTTAGCAACATGCAAGTAGAGCAACTCGCCAGAATTGACATTGAGAAATTGCAAATCCGAGCCACCCGGGTTAGAAGTGCGGCAAAGAACGATGACCCCTTTACCAGCATGCTTGAGGTAGGGCTCAATGGTGTCAAAACCCATGTAGGGGTTTACGGTGACCGCGTCTGCCCCATAACGCTCAAATGCCTCTAGAGCGTAATGATCGGCTGTGCTGCCAATATCTCCGCGTTTGGAATCCAGGATGACAGGGATATTGGGGTATTTATCTTTTAGGTAGCCAATGAGCTTTTCTAGCTGAGCCTCTGCTCT
>CANHLB010000023.1 GCA_947461335.1 Burkholderiaceae bacterium
GATGGTATTGACCGCATCAATATCGAACTATCTCTTAAAAATAAATTACAAGTCCTAGATGGTCTTGAATCATTCTTGAAAAAAAGCGCACTGCCTTTAGGCAAGAGTGATGCTGAATATGAAATTCCAAGTGCTGAAATCTTAGGAGACCGAGTTCATCAGGCTCTCGAGCTGATAGCTAAGGTCCGTTCTCGCTGGGCTGATTGGCTTATGCAGATGGACACCTACTTTCCGCAACTACAAAACTATAGCTTGCGGGCCTCATGGAAAGAAGAGGTACGCTCTGAGTTGCGTATTATTTTTGGTGGCCTTGCATTCGAGCCGATTCTTGCTGAGTTAGAAGCAATTCACAAAAAAGTTTTACGTAAGCGTGTCTTTGTGGCTTTACATATGCATGCTGGTGATGGCAACGTTCATACCAATATTCCTGTGAACTCTGATGACTATGAGATGTTGCAGGATGCTCATCGCGCAGTTGATCGAATCATGAAATTGGCTCGCTCATTAGATGGGGTTATTTCTGGTGAGCATGGCATTGGTATTACTAAGCTTGAATATTTAACCGAGGCAGAATTAAAAGACTTCCGCAGTTATAAGAATCGTGTTGACCCTGAGGGGCGCTTCAACAAAGGCAAGCTCATGCCACATGCTGATCTGAGCCTTGCTTACACGCCTAGTTTTGGCTTAATGGGACATGAGTCCATCATCATGCAACAAAGCGATATTGGAGCGATTGCTGATAGCGTCAAAGATTGCTTGCGATGTGGTAAGTGCAAACCCGTTTGCGCTACCCATGTTCCTCGTGCTAATTTGCTATATAGCCCTCGTGACAAAATATTAGCTACTTCATTACTAATAGAAGCTTTCTTATATGAAGAGCAAACCCGTCGTGGTGTTTCTATTCGTCATTGGGAAATGTTTGACGATGTCGCAGCACACTGCACCGTATGCCATAAATGCTTGACACCTTGCCCAGTCAATATCGACTTTGGTGATGTCACCATGAATATGCGCAATCTCTTGCGCAAGATGGGTCAGCAGCGTTTTAACCCTGGCACTGCAGCGTCAATGTTCTTTTTGAATGCCACAAGTCCCGAGAGTATTCATTTAGCTCGTAAGACCATGATTGGTTGGGGTTATAAGCTGCAACGTTTGGGTAACGATGTTCTACGTAAGTTTGCTAAACAGCAAACTGCCCATCCTCCTGCAACAGTAGGTAAGCCCAGTATTAAGGAGCAGGTAATTTTCTTTGTGAATAAGAAGATGCCAGGCAACTTACCCAAGAAAACTGCTCGGGCACTCTTAGATATCGAAGATGCAAATTATGTCCCCATTATTCGTGACCCAAAGACTACCTCTGCAGATACAGAAGCTGTATTTTATTTCCCAGGCTGTGGATCTGAACGTTTATTCTCACAAGTTGGTTTAGCTACTCAAGCCATGCTCTGGAATGTTGGTGTCCAAACCGTCTTACCCCCAGGTTACCTATGCTGCGGCTATCCACAGCGCGGTAATGGTGATTTTGACAAGGCTGAGAAAATGATTACTGACAACCGTGTGTTGTTTCATCGCGTAGCCAATACCTTGAACTACTTAGATATCAAAACGGTAGTTGTCTCTTGCGGTACTTGTTATGATCAATTGGCGGGTTACCAGTTTGAACAAATCTTTCCAGGTTGCCGGATTATTGATATCCATGAGTTTTTAGCAGAAAAAGGTGTCAAACTCTCTGGAGTGACGGGCGTGAAGTATATGTATCACGATCCGTGCCACTCCCCAATGAAGTTACAAGATCCTTTGAAGACCGTAAATGAACTCATCCAACTAGAAGATGGTAAGGCTATCCAAAAGAACGATCGTTGCTGTGGCGAGTCAGGTACCTTGGCGGTGACTCGTCCTGATATTTCTACTCAAGTGAGATTTCGTAAGCAGATTGAGATGGAAAAAGGGGCTAATGATTTGCGCAAGGGAGACTTCACTGGTGATGTGAAGGTTCTAACGAGCTGCCCTTCTTGTTTACAGGGCCTAACTCGCTTTGATGCAGATAGTGACACCACTGCAGATTACATCGTCGTTGAAATGGCCAACAAATTACTTGGTAAGGATTGGATGCAAGATTATGTAGCCAAGGCCAATCAAGGCGGTATAGAAAGGGTGCTTGTTTAATGATTCCTAATAATGTCGTAGTACATCAGCAATCTAAGGTCTTAGAGCTCTCTTATGAGAATGGGAGCACCTATCGTCTTCCTTTTGAGTTTTTGAGAGTGCTCTCCCCATCTGCTGAAGTTCAGGGCCATGGCCCAGGACAGGAGACTTTACAAACTGGTAAACGCGATGTCTTAATTGCCCATCTTGAGCCGGTTGGGCATTACGCTTTAAAACCTAGCTTTTCAGATGGGCATGATTCAGGGCTGTATTCTTGGGATTACCTGCAATTCTTGTGTGAGAATCAAGAGCAGTTGTGGAAAGAGCATTTGAATAGGCTAGCAACTGCAGGCCTTGATCGTGATGCGCCCATGATTGTCGCTGGTAGTTCCTGTGGAAGTCACTAATGAGTAAAACTCACTTCGGTTATCAAAGTGTTGATGAGGCTGAAAAAGCCAGTAAGGTTGCTGAGGTTTTCCATTCAGTTGCGAGTAAATATGATGTGATGAATGACTTAATGTCATTTGGTTTACATCGTATTTGGAAAAAAATGACTATTGCTCGAGCCAATATTCGGCCCGGACAAAAGGTGTTAGATATTGCTGGGGGTACTGGGGATCTTGCGGCAGCGTTTGCAAAAGCAGCTGATTGGGGGCACAACCCTGATGCACAAGTTTGGTTAAGCGACATCAATGCATCGATGTTAGGCGTAGGGCGTGATCGTTTATTAGATCAAGGCATGGCCTTACCATGTGTGCAGTTTGATGCAGAAAAGATTCCATTTCCGAATAATCATTTTGATGTTGTCACCGTGGCATTTGGTTTACGTAATATGACCCACAAGGAGGTGGCTTTAGGTGAGATGCGGCGCGTAATTAAGCCAGGTGGCCGTGTTTTGGTACTAGAATTTTCTAAACCGGATGCTTTTTTGCAACCTATATATGACACCTATTCATTTAAGGTTTTACCTTGGCTAGGCGAAAAAATTGCGCAAGATTCAGAAAGCTATCGCTATTTAGCAGAATCTATACGGATGCACCCTGATTCACAAACCCTCAAGGAAATGATGCTGGGGGTTGGTTTTGACGATGTGGAAACCCATAGGATGACTGGGGGTATCGTTGCCTTACATATTGGTATTAAATACTAATAGTTGTATAGTTTTTAAGTTCTTAAAAGCTAAAGTACTGTAGAAGTTATAAGAAGGGGTAAATAAAAATGAATCAACATTTTTTTAAAGCAGTTATATTAAGTTTCACACTCATCTTTGCATCCATTTCTCATGTTGATGCTGCACGTTTGGGTAATGGAAAAAGCGTTGGGCGGGCACCTAGTGCGCCAATGCAAAAACAAGCTGCTCCAGTGCAAAAGCCGGCGCAACAAGCTCAGCCTGCTGCGCCAACTCCAGCTCCTCAGGCCGCTCCTAGTCGCTTTGGTGGCATGGGCGGAATTTTGGGCGGATTAGCTGCAGGCTTGGGTATTGGATATCTCTTATCTCACTTTGGTCTTGGTGAAGGAGCGGCCTCTCTAGTAACTGGACTGTTAATTGCTATGTTGGCTGGTTTCGCCATCATGTTTGTTATTAGGAAATTACTTCCTGCAATGTCGGGTGCTGGACAAAATTCCAATGTACCGAATTCTGGGATGCAACGTAGCAATCTCGAACAAGCTCCTAGACAAGAGCCCGCCTTTACGCCAGCAGCTAATGCCTTTGGCGAAGTGGGCGCTGAACCAGAGCCATTTCAGTCAACATTACCACCAGGCTTTGATCAGCGAGCATTTTTGGAAAACGCAAAACAATACTTTTCGACCCTTCAAAAAGCTTGGGATCAGGGCGATCTCGTATCCTTACGTGAATTTACTACCCCAGACATGTTTGCCACAATTCAACAAGATTTGGCTGGTCGAGCGGATAGCGCTAACCAGACAGACGTCGTTACTATTAATGCCCAACTGATTGGTATTGAGACGATAGATGCCTATTACTTCTGTAGCGTGCAGTTCAGCGGCATGATTCGTGAACAGCCAGGAGCCCCGGCAAGTGAATTTTCTGAAATTTGGAATTTAAGTAAGCCGGTAGAAGGGCCTGGAGGCTGGGTACTAGCGGGTATCTCGCAGTTGGTTTAAGCTTTAGGTACTTTCCATTGGAAAACCCGCACTTGTGCGGGTTTTTTACACTCATGAACACGAATTTATCTTCCACCCATTCGATTGCTGCCAGCGCCGCTTGCCGCGGGATTAACCACGTTTTGGGAAGTGAGTCTTGGGCATCAGCTGAGCTTGCTAAGCATTCTGGTAAATCGATTCTTTTTCAGCTACCCCTTGGCGAACTCTGTTTTGAGATTAGTCCAGCAGGTTTACTAACAGCCGTAAAAGAGATTGCTGCCCCATCACTCACTTTAGAAGTATCTAGTAAAGCCTTGAGTGAGATGGTAGCAAGTTCTGGTAGCTTACGCGAGCAAGCCTTCAAAGCGGTGAAGATTACCGGTGATGCAGACTTGGCTCAATTAATAGGTCGCTTAGCTGGTCAACTACGCTGGGAGTATGAAGAAGATTTAGCGCGCTTAGTCGGTGATGCGCCTGCAAACTTTGCTGTAAGACAAGGAAAGAAATGGGTTTCTGCTTCCCACTCTGCCGCTAGTGATTTACTGAGCAATGTAGTTGAGTATGTGAGTGAAGAAAGAAAAGTTCTTTTAAATAAAAGAGACTTCACTACTCATAAATCCGAATTAAATGATTTACGTGAATCTATTGATCGCATGGAAAAACGTATTCAATTTCTAGAGCAAAAGGCTAAATAAATCGTGCGTCGAATTGCCCGTCTTTGCTTTATCTTCTTTACCGCTTGGCGTTATGGATTATTACCACTCTTGCGCGATATTCTGAAGCCAGGAATTAGCAGGGGCTGTCTAACGGTTATTTGCTGGACTTCCCCTGGCGGAAACTTGCCTAGGGGTGAGCGCATTCGCTTAACACTAGAAGCACTCGGCCCAATTTTTGTGAAGTTTGGACAAGTCCTGTCAACGCGGCGAGATTTATTGCCTGAGGATATTGCGAATGAGCTAGCAAAGCTCCAAGATCAAGTTCCTCCATTTTCAAATGAAGAGTCGCGGCGCTTAATTGAGAAAGCAATCGGCCAGCCGATCGAAGAAGTCTTTATTAGTTTTGATGCCACACCTGTTGCGAGCGCCTCTGTCGCACAAGTACATTTTGGAGTTTTGCGTGCTACTGAGAGGCATCCAGAGTGGAATGGGCTTGAAGTTGCGATCAAGGTCCTGCGTCCAGGCATCCTTCCAATCATTGAGAGCGACATCGCTTTAATGTACGACCTAGCAAAGATTATTGAAAAATTATCTTCTGATGGTCGCCGCCTAAAACTCACCGAAAACGTTGCTGAGTTTGATAGGCATTTACATGATGAGCTCGATCTCATGCGTGAGGCTGCTAATGCCAGTCAGTTAAGAAGATATTTTATTGACTCAGATAAGCTGATGATTCCAGAAATGTATTGGGACTTATGTCATACCAATGTCATCGTGATGGAAAAGATGAATGGGATATCTATTGGACGTTTTGATGAATTACGTGCTGCTGGGGTAGATTTCAAAAAATTAGCAGCAGAGGGTGTAGAGATATTTTTTACTCAAGTGTTTGAATATGGTTTTTTCCATGCGGATATGCACCCCGGAAATATCATGATTAGTCTTGAGCCGGAAACATTTGGGCGTTTTATTTCTTTAGACTTTGGCATTGTTGGGGCGCTCAGCGAATCTGATAAAAATTATTTAGCGCTTAATTTTTTGGCTTTCTTTAATCGCGATTACCGTCGGGTTGCAGAGTTACATGTCGAATCAGGTTGGGTACCTGCCGATACCCGCGTGGAAGAATTAGAGGGTGCGGTACGCTCGGTTTGCGAACCTTACTTTGATCGACCTTTAAAAGAGATTTCTTTAGGCATTGTTCTAGTACGTTTATTCCAAACATCTCGACGTTTTAAGGTAGAAGTCCAGCCTCAACTGTCCCTGTTATCAAAGACCTTATTGAATGTCGAAGGCCTGGCGCGTGAGCTGGATCCTGATCTCGATCTTTGGCAGACTGCAAAGCCGATTCTGGAAAAGTGGATCAGTAAGCAGTTGGGCTGGCGGGGCTTACTTGATGGAATTAAAGAGGAAGCGCCGTCTTGGGCCAAGATTCTGCCGACCTTGCCTCGCTTAATTGCCGATGCTCTGTCTCAGACCCGCAATCAGACAAAAGACCAAAATGGCGAGTTAGACGTTCTAAAAGCACTTTTGCTTGAAGAAAGGCGTACTCGCCGTCTTGTAGTGGGTGCCTTGCTATTTGCCGGAGGCTTTTTGGCAGGAATTTTGATCATTAGCCTACGCATTTACTAGTCTTTCGCTACTTGGTCTCTAAACCGCTAAAATAGCTGGCTAGGCAGAACACATGAAAAAATACTTTATCGCAGGCATTCTTGTTTGGGCACCATTATCAATCACCGTTTGGGTGATTGGATGGGGCTTAGGTTTGCTCGACGGTGTATTTGGTTCGGTAATGCATGCCATCATTCTGGTCCTGCCAACTGAGACTGCATTAGATGTACAGCATTTCCGTGACCTCCCGGGTGTTGGAGTCTTGATCGTGATTGCGGTCATTATGTTCACCGGATTACTCGCAATTAGTTTTGCTGGTCAATGGTGGTTAAAGATTTGGGACAAGTTTGTTAATCGTATTCCGATTGTGCGTTCGATCTACTCGAGTGTTCAACAGGTTTCATCCACTTTATTTTCTGGAAGTGGTCAGGCATTTAGTAAGGCTTTGTTGATTCGTTACCCACACGCTGACTCTTGGGTGATCGCCTTTCAAACAGGTATTCCTGCAAGAGAAGTGACTGCTAAATTGGGCGAGGATTATGTCAATGTATTTCTGCCAACGACCCCAAACCCCACATCTGGATTTTTCATGATTGTGCCGCGCGCGCAAACGATTGAACTTGAGATGAGTGTAGAGGAGGCTTTGAAACACATTGTTTCAATGGGTTCCGTACCTCCCAATAGCTCTTCTGGCTTGACTGCAGCCCAGCCGCCACACCCTTTTTGATTTATAGGAAATTTTATGTCGATGCGAAGCCATACCTGCGGACAGGTAACCGAATCAATAATTGGTAAAGAAGTCACCCTGGCTGGATGGGTTAATCGCCGCCGTGACCATGGCGGCGTGATCTTTATTGACTTGCGTGACCGCGAAGGTTTTGTACAGGTAGTTTGTGATCCGGATCGCCCAGAGATGTTTGCCTTAGCTGAGCAAGTGCGTAGCGAGTTCTGTATTCAGATTAAGGGACTAGTGCGCGCACGTCCGGCTGGTACAGAGAATAATGATCTAGCAAGCGGCAAAGTAGAAATACTGTGCCATGGCCTAGTGATTTTGAATGCTTCTGTGACTCCGCCGTTTCAGATTGATGATGAGAATTTATCAGAGACAACTCGTCTTACTCATCGCGTATTAGATTTGCGTCGTCCTCAAATGCAACAGAACTTGCGTTTGCGCTATAACGTTGCGATGGAGTGCCGTCGTTATTTAGATGATGCCGGCTTTATCGATATTGAAACACCGATGTTGACTAAGAGTACGCCAGAGGGCGCTCGTGATTACTTGGTTCCTTCACGTGTACATGATGGCCAATTCTTTGCATTGCCACAGTCTCCACAGTTATTTAAGCAGTTATTGATGGTGGCTGGCTTTGATCGTTACTACCAGATTACCAAATGCTTTCGTGATGAAGACTTACGTGCAGATCGCCAACCAGAATTTACCCAGATTGACTGCGAAACAGCATTCTTGAGTGAATCAGAGATTCGTGAGCTCTTTGAAAACATGATTCGTCATATTTTTAAGAAGACGATGAATGTTGAATTACCTAATCCATTCCCAACGATGCCCTACTCAGAAGGTATGGCGCGTTTTGGATCCGATAAGCCAGATTTACGTGTGAACTTCGAGTTTACGGAGTTGACCGATTTGATGAAAGATGTTGATTTCAAAGTCTTTTCAGGAGCTGCCAATCAAGAGGGCGGTCGCGTAGTGGGCTTATGTGTACCAGGTGGTGCGGAGATTAGCCGTAGCGAAATAGATGACTACACCCAGTTCGTTAGTATCTACGGCGCTAAAGGCCTGGCCTGGATCAAAGTAAATTCTGTTGCTGAAGGCCGTAATGGCTTGCAATCTCCAATCGTTAAGAATTTGCATGATGCAGCTATCGAGGGAATCTTGAAGCGCACCGGTGCAAAAGACGGCGATATTATTTTCTTTGGGGCCGATAAAGAAAAAGTAGTGAACGACGCTATTGGTAATTTGCGTCTCCGCATTGGACATTCTGCTTGGGGTAAAGCGCATGGACTCTTTACAGAAGCTTGGAAGCCACTATGGGTAGTTGATTTCCCCATGTTTGATTACGACGAAGGTGAAGCGCGTTGGGTTGCCTGCCATCATCCGTTTACAAGTCCTAAAGACGATCATATGAAGTATTTAGAGTCTGATCCTGGTAAATGCTTAGCTAAAGCATATGACATGGTGCTCAACGGGAGTGAAATCGGCGGTGGCTCTGTGCGTATTCACCAAGAGGCAGTTCAAAGCCAAGTATTTCGGGCGCTCAAGATTGATGCTGAAGAAGCGCAAGCGAAGTTTGGCTTCTTGTTGGATGCACTTCAATATGGCGCGCCTCCACACGGAGGCATTGCATTTGGTCTTGATCGTATCGTAACCATGATGACTGGTGCAGAATCTATCCGCGATGTGATTGCTTTCCCTAAAACACAACGTGCCCAATGCTTGTTAACACAGGCTCCTAGTCCGGTAGATGAGCGTCAGTTACGTGAATTGCATATCCGTTTGCGCCAAGCCACACCAGCTGCTTAAAAAACTTAGCAACCTTACCTTGAAAATCCCTATTTCGATTTTGGTGGTGATATATAAATCGAATGGGGATGTTTTATTAATAGAACGTGCCGATCGCTCTAACTTCTGGCAGTCTGTAACCGGTAGTCTTGATGCGCCAAATGAGGATCTGGCATTAGCAGCTAGCCGCGAAGTATTTGAAGAAACAGGAATAGTGGTAGACCAACTTCCTGCAGGTGCGCTAGTCGATATGCATCATCAGATTGAGTATGAAATTTATCCAGGCTGGCGTTTTCGTTATGCCCCTGGCGTTACAAGGAATACAGAACATTGGTTTGCTCTTCAGGTTCCTGAAATTACTCCCATTAAGCTTGCCCCGCGAGAGCATGTGGCATATCAATGGCTTCCCTTCAAAGAAGCAGCCAAGAAATGTTTTTCTCCCAGCAATGGTGAGGCTATTCTGAAATTGTTCTCAGAAAATAAGGAATAAGATAGGGCGATGAGACATTCATCGGGGCACCATCACAGTAACGCTGATTCAAGAACACCACAACGCGGTGATTGGCGGGTAATACGCGATCTTCTACCTTATCTTTTAGAGTATCGCTTTCGCGTAATAGTGGCTCTTAGCTGTTTAGTTGCAGCAAAAGTTGCCAACCTTGGTATTCCTATTCTGATGAAAGAGTTAATTGACTCTTTGGATATCAAGGCAAGCTCTCCTCAAGCATTGTTAGTTGTTCCTCTAGGTATCATCATTGCTTATGGCCTCTTAAGAATATCTGCTTCCTTATTTACTGAGCTCCGTGAAGCATTATTTGCTAGGGTTACTCAGAACGCCGTGCGTAAGGTCGCACTTCAGGTATTTGAGCATCTACATTCTTTAGCGCTCAGCTTTCATCTGGCTAGACAGACTGGTGGAGTAAGTCGCGACATTGAGCGGGGTACGCGCGGGATTCAAACACTTATTTCTTATTCGCTCTATAGCATTCTGCCAACTTTGATTGAATTCTGTTTGGTACTTGGCTACTTTGCCTATTCCTACGATATTTGGTTTGCAGTAATTACTCTGACTGCTTTAGTTTTGTATATTATTTTTACTATCGTTGTGACAGAGTGGCGCACCCATTATCGCCGCACTATGAACGATATGGATTCAAAGGCGAATCAGAAGGCAATTGATTCTTTATTGAATTTTGAGACCGTGAAATACTTTGGTAACGAAGCTTTTGAAGCTAGTCGGTATGACGAGAATCTGCTTCGCTATCAAACGGCTGCAGTAAAGTCCCAGAAGACTTTAGCGTTTCTCAATTTAGGCCAGCAAATCATTATTGCTGTCGGTTTGGTGCTGATTTTGTGGCGCGCTACGGCTGGAGTGGTTGATGGCACGATGACCTTAGGTGACCTTGTCTTGGTTAATACTCTGATGATTCAGCTTTACATACCACTGAATTTCTTGGGAGTCATTTATCGCGAGATCAAGCAGTCATTGACTGATATGGATCGGATGTTCTCTTTACTCAATACTGATAAAGAAATAGCAGACTCTCCAGATGCTAAGGTGTTGCATATTGCAAACTACGACCATGGGCCAGATGTTTGTTTTGAACATGTCTCGTTTCACTATGAAGCTAAACGTGAAATTCTCCATGACGTGAGCTTTAATATTCCCGCTGGAACAATCACAGCAGTGGTTGGACAAAGTGGTGCAGGCAAGAGCACCTTGGCAAGATTACTGTTTCGTTTTTATGACGTGCAGTCAGGAAAAATTTTAATTGATGGTCAAAATATCCAAGATGTAACGCAAAGTAGCTTACGTAAAACAATTGGTATCGTTCCGCAAGATACTGTCTTATTTAATGACACGATCGGCTACAACATTGCTTATGGCGATCCTTCAGCTTCGCTTGAAGAGGTGCAAGAGGCAGCTAGAGCAGCTCAAATTAATGACTTTATCAAGCGCCTGCCAGATGGGTATCAAACTCAAGTGGGCGAAAGAGGCTTAAAACTTTCGGGTGGCGAGAAGCAGCGTGTCGCCATTGCCAGAACACTCTTGAAAAAGCCTGCGATGTTAATCTTTGATGAGGCTACATCGGCCTTGGATTCGAAAACTGAAAGGGCTTTTCAAGATGAATTGCTGAGTTTGGCTAAAAATCGTACTACTCTCATCATTGCCCATAGACTATCGACCATCGTTCATGCTGATCAAATTCTAGTGATGGATCATGGGCAGATTGTTGAACGTGGAACCCACCCAGAGTTGCTGGCTGCCAAGGGCAGATATTCTGAAATGTGGCAAATGCAAGAGCGGGCCGCACTTGATTAGAATAGCCGAATGACGCAGAAAAATACCCAGACTATCTCAACAGAGACCATCTTAAAAAATGCCTTTGCTGCTGCAGTGGCTGTGGCTGATCCTCAAGTCATCGTTCCGCAATATTTAGCCAAAATATTTCCCGCCGGACAGCAGCCTAAAGGTAGATGCTTAGTAGTGGGAGCAGGTAAGGCGAGCGCTTCAATGGCTAGCGCTCTAGAGGCTTATGCCACATCACATTGGCCTCAAGTAAAGCTTGAGGGGGTTGTCTTAACCCGCTATGGACATGCATCCCCTACTAGCCATGTTGAAATTATTGAAGCTGGTCATCCAGTCCCAGATCAAGCGGGTATGGATGGGGCGAAGAAAATCTATGCCTTAACAAATCAATTGGAGCCTGGTGATGTATTGATTGCTTTGGTTTCTGGTGGCGGATCAAGTTTGTTGACTTTGCCTCAAGAGGGAATCTCCATTGATGACATGCGTAAGACTACGGAAGCACTCTTACGAAGTGGTGCACCGATTGAAGAGATGAATATTGTCCGTAAACATTTATCTGCAATATTAGGCGGTAATTTAGCAAGAGTTGCCATTGCTCGTGGCGCACGGGTAGAGGCATTGTTGATTTCTGATGTAACAGGTGATTCACCTGCAGATATCGCAAGCGGGCCTTGCGCGGCGGATTATTCAACCTATCAAGATGCCTTAACTATCTTTGAAAAATATCATCTAGGAAAAGATGAGATCCCTGCATCAGTATTAGTGCACCTTAAAAAAGGCCTTGCTGGAGAAAAGCCTGAGACCTTAAAAGATTCTGATTTGGTAAATGCGCAAGTGGCAAATCATGTCATTGCAACGGCTTATAAGAGTTTAGAGGCGGCAGCTGACTATGTTCGTAATCAAGGATATGAACCTATTATTTTAGGCGACACGATCACTGGTGAAGCACAAGATGTTGGCATTAGTCAGGCGCAATTGGTAAGAGAGCACCTATCTAAGAAAATGGATAAACCACTAGCCCTGATTTCTGGTGGTGAATGTACTGTCACTATTCCTGCTGGAGTTAAAGGGCGCGGTGGTCGTTGCAGTGAATATTTACTCTCACTCTTTGCAGCTACTAAAGATTTGCCTCATTTGTCAGCTCTAGCTGCAGATACCGATGGAATTGATGGTAGTGAAAAAAATGCAGGCGCGTGGTTTACGGGGGATACTCGCAAGGCGGGAACTGATCAGGTTCTAGTAGCCGAGTCCTTCTTGGCTGCCCATGACTGCTTTGGCTTCTTTGCGAAATTAGGGGCTTTGGTGGAAACTGGCCCTACACTTACGAATGTGAATGATTTCCGCATCATCTTGCTCGATAAATAAATATGTCTAATAGCTCAACACGAATTGAACTCATCCAGCCTGATGACTGGCATTTGCATATTCGTGATGGCGAGGTGATGAAAGATGTGTTGGCTGATACGGCCCGTCAATTTGCGCGTGCGATCATCATGCCTAACTTAAAGCCGCCAGTGACCACAGTCGAGTTGGCCAAAGCCTACCGCTCACGCATTGAGTTGAACTTGAAGGCCTTAGGCATGAACAGTTTTACGCCGCTCATGACTCTATATCTCACCGACAATACTTCGGCCGATGAAGTGCGTAAGGCTAAGGCTGAAGGAATTATCGGTTTTAAGCTTTATCCTGCTGGAGCCACAACAAATAGTGATGCTGGAGTAACTGATATTAAGCATTGCTACAAAGCGCTTGAGGCAATGCAGGAAGTTGGGATGCCATTGTTAGTTCACGGCGAAGTGACCCATGCCGAGATTGATATCTTTGATCGTGAAGCAGTCTTCATTGATACCGTGCTTGAGCCATTGCGTAAAGATTTTCCAGAACTGAAGATTGTGTTTGAACACATTACTACTAAACAAGCTGCGCAGTATGTTCGTGATGCA
>CANHLB010000024.1 GCA_947461335.1 Burkholderiaceae bacterium
CGTGCTATCTACGGCGATATTGAGCTAATCCGCAAGAATTCAAAATAAAGCCCGCTTAGGAGTGGGATGGACGCCAGCGTTTTAGTAGGAGCGCATTACTTAATACGCAAAAACTCGATAGTGCCATGGCGCTGCCAGCCAGCATTGGTGAGAGATAGCCAAGAGCAGCTAGTGGTATGCCGGTGCAATTAAAGACAAAAGCCCAGAATAAATTTTGTTGAATTTTTCTCCAGGTTCTCTTAGAAATATCAATTGCGTCAGCGACTAAAGTAGGATCCCCCCTCATCAAAGTAATGCCTGCGGCCTGCATTGCGACATCCGTGCCTGTAGACATAGCCATACCAACATCAGCAGTAGCAAGTGCGGGCGCGTCATTGATACCATCACCTACCATCGCAACCCATTGTCGCTTGCCATCACCATTAGATGATTGCAGATCACGAATGACATCCGCCTTACTGTTTGGCATGATTTGTGCAAAAACTTCATTGATGCCGATAGAATTTCCAACCCGATTAGCTGCTGCAGTATTGTCGCCAGAGAGCATGACAGTTCGAATGTGTAGCTGATGCAAAGCAGTAATGGCTTCTAGAGCATTACTCTTTAGTTCATCACCGAAGGCAATGATTGCTATCGGTGCTGAGATTTCTTGGTTCATCAAAATAGAAACGGTTTGCCCGACATCAAAACATGCTTGTGCTTTTTGCACAATTTCATCTTCATGAGGATTGGCAGTTAAGGATGCAACACTTTGCAAGCACAGATTTTGACCGATCCAAGGACCGGCACTAGGTTTGCCGATAATGCCAATGCCGGGTAGGGCCTTACTCTCTGAAGGCGGTATTGGGGTAAGTCCCTTTTGTTTAGCTGCATCTAGCAAAGCTTTGGCTAAGGGATGTTCGCTACCTAGCTGCAGCCCTGCTGCACTAGTCAATATGACATCCTCATTCACAGCACTACTAAATGAAATCACATTTAGTAGTCTAGGTTTACCGATCGTCAGTGTGCCGGTCTTGTCGAAGGCAACGATATTTAAGCGATGTGCTAGTTCAAGTACTTGAGGATCTTTAATGAGGATGCCAAAGCGTGCTGCTACTCCAGTTCCTGCCATGATGGCAGCAGGTGTTGCTAAACCAAGAGCGCAAGGGCAGGCAATTACTAATACAGATACTGCTCGCAAGATTGCAATCGAAGCAGAATCAAAGTAGAGCCAGTTTCCAAAACCAGTGACGATGGCAATTCCAATTACGCTAGGTACAAAAATAGCGCTGACTTGATCTACTAATTTTTGAATCGGCGCTTTTTGGGTTTGTGCATCTTCCACTAAGGTAATGATTTGGGAGAGAATACTCTCTATGCCAACTGCTTGCGCTTCAATCGCTAAAACGCCCTCACCATTGAGCGAACCACCAATGACTTTTGAGTCGATGGATTTTTTTACTGGGGCACTTTCTCCAGTGAGAAGAGATTCATCTATATGGCTAGAGCCCATCAGGATCAAGCCATCAACAGGAATGCGCTCCCCAGGTAATACCAATACTCGATCCCCAGGAAAGACTTGCTCCAATGGCAGATCACGATATTGATCTAGAGGAGAGCTCTCTCTTATAGCAATGCTTGAATCAATTACCTTAGCATGTTCGGGCCATAGTTTTTGTAAGGCGCGAATGGCTTCACTAGTTTGTTGCTTCGCACGAGCTTCTAACCATTTACCAAGGAGCACCATGCAGATGATGACGGCAGATCCTTCGAAATACAGTTCATGTACTGCATGGGGTGAGGCGAGCATTTGATAGACACTTAAACCATAGGCTGCACTTGTACCTAGTGCAATAAGTAAGTCCATATTGCCAACCCCAGCCACTAGTGATTTATAGCCAGCTTTATAGAAGCGCCACCCTAAAAAGAATTGCACAGGAGTTGCGAGTAAAAGTTGCCATTTTGGCGAGAGTACCCAGTGAATACCAAACGGCATCAAAAACATTGGTAAAAATAGTGGTGCTGAAAGTGCAAAACCCAATAAGACTCGACCAAGACCATCCGCACCCCAAAAAGACTGCGAAGATTTTGCTTGGGTATTGTGATGAGGAGTGCTTAACTTGGCCTCATATCCCGTCTTTTGAACAGCAGTGATGATGCTGTCGATCGTAGCCTCAGAATCCGCATTTAGCCGTATCTTGGCTTGCTCAGTCGCTAGGTTGACACTGGCAGCTTCTACACCAGGGACCTTAATAAGTGCTTTTTCAACCCGGCCAACACAAGAAGCACAGGTCATTCCCCCGATATCTAAGGTAAATAGTTGGGGATTGCTCGGATTGGAGGTATTCATATATAAGATAATCTACTGCATACAAGTCTTATTTACCCTAAAAGGACATATATGTTGACATTAAAAGTATCTGGCATGACCTGTGGGGGTTGCATTAATGCAGTAACTCGAGCAATTCAGTCTCAAGATCCTCAAGCTAAGGTGGAGGCAGATTTAGCTACACAAACTGTTAATTTAGAGACCTCCCTCTCAGCAGCCCAAGCTGGTCAAATCATTACAGATGCAGGGTTTCCAGTCGCTAATTAATTACCCCTTCAGCAATTTTTCGCTGGTGCGGTTAATCTACTTGCTATTCATTAAAAATTAACAAAAGTAATTTTCAAAACATATTAGAAATTACTGGGTATAGGAGAAAGTAGTGTCAGTTACTTTAGAAGCTGTGCAAGGGGCCCTAAAGGGCTTGGTTGATCCAAATACAAAGATCGACTTTATAACGGCTAAAAATGTCAAGAATTTAAAAGTCGATGATGGCAATATCTCGCTCGACATCGTTTTGGCTTATCCAGCTAAAAGTCAATTTGACTTGATTCGTAAATCAATTATTAATGCCATTCGCGAATTGCCTGGCGTTAAAAATGTGAGCGTTAATGTTAGCAGTCAGATTGTTGCTCATGCAGTGCAGCGTGGCGTCAAACTATTACCAGGTGTTAAAAATATTATTGCTGTTGCGAGTGGTAAAGGTGGGGTAGGTAAGTCAACGACTGCAGTGAATTTAGCCTTAGCTTTAGCAGCTGAAGGAGCACAAGTCGGAATCTTGGATGCCGATATTTATGGCCCAAGCCAGCCAATGATGCTTGGCATTACTGGAAGACCAGAGTCGATTGAAGAAAATACCATTGAGCCTATGGAAGGCCATGGCCTACAAGCAAGCTCTATTGGTTTCCTGATCGAGGAAGATGCGCCAATGGTGTGGCGAGGTCCAATGGTGACGTCTGCTTTAGAGCAACTGCTTCGTCAAACTCGCTGGCGTGATTTAGATTACTTAATAGTAGATATGCCACCAGGTACCGGTGATATTCAATTGACCTTATCGCAAAAAGTTCCTGTAACTGGCGCGCTGATTGTAACCACACCTCAAGACATCGCTTTGTTAGATGCTCGTAAGGGCCTCAAGATGTTTGAGAAGGTAGGCGTTCCTATCATCGGGATTATTGAAAATATGAGTACTTATGTTTGCACAAAGTGCGGCCATGAAGAGCATATCTTTGGTAGCGGTGGTGGCGAAAAAATGTGCAAAGAATATAGTGTGGATTTTTTAGGCGCCTTACCACTCAATTTATCGATTCGGGAACAAGCTGATGCAGGGCGCCCAACAGTTGTAGCGGATCCTGACGGGGCTATTAGTGCGATCTATAAAAACATTGCTAGACAAGTCGCCATTCGGGTTGCTACTCTGTCTAAAGATATGAGCAGTAAATTTCCAAACATCGTGGTTCAAAACACCTAAGGCTCTGAGTATTTATGCGCTTTGCAGTACTAATGCGTAAACAAAATCTAGATAACCCATGGGTTTCATATCGATGGGTGCCTCGGGAAGTGTTGCCTGATTTTGGGCAATTCAATTCTGAAGGCCCTCAAGGTAATTCGATATCGGGTCAATTCCTGGGGCGTGATGCCGATGGAGAATCTTGGTTATTTACTGGCTTTGAATTAAATCTATTTCCTGATGAGGCTGAAGGCTACTATCTCAATATTTCTGCCACAACGCCTGCATGGTTTGTGATGTGGAGATTGGAAGAAGATATTGAGCGTTATATAGATGAACAATCTCTTACGCTTTCTAAAGCTGAAGCTACGATTGCAGTGCCTCATCGGATTTGCGTAAGTTACAACGAAGCTGCTCGATTACTCGATGGTGGAGAGTCAGTCGATACCGTTCCCATGACGGATGAGCATGCTTCTTGGCTGCAAGAGTATGTGAATGAGAAGTATCGGCCTGAGCCAAAAAAGCGGCATAGACCAGCATCATTCAAAGGTGCTGAACGCCCGGCGGAGGAATAATGGCAGATAGTTTTTTAAGTCGCTGGTCTAAGCGTAAAGCTGGAAAGCTAGAGGATCCTGAAGAGCAGCCTAAAGAAACTGTTCAGACTCCTGCGCCCATTTCTCCAGAGGCCCCAGCCCAGCCACCAGCCACCTTAGAGGATGTAGAGAAAATTGATCGTTTTGATCCTGACTTTTCTTCCTTTATGAAGCCAGATGTAGATCCTACTGTTCAGCAGGCTGCCCTCAAAAAGATGTTTACCGACCCACATTTCAATGTGATGGATGGTTTAGATATCTATATAGGCGACTACTCCAAGCCTGATCCTTTGCCGCCTGGCATGCTGGAAAGAATGGTGCAGAGCGATATGCTCCAGCTTTTCCGTAAAACTGCAGATAATCCAGCCTCGGAGGAAAGCCAGATAGAGGGACAAATGGCGTCATCTCAATCTGAAGAGAAGCTTTTAGAGGCTCAGGATCAAACTGATTTAACATCCACAGATCCCGAAGTAAAGACAAAACTTGCTCGCTTGGATGAAGCACCAATAGAGCCTACCCAGAAAAAAACTTAAGAAGATAGTAGATGAGTCAAAAATTAATTTGCAACTGTAATGGCACTATGCCTTTGGATGCAAAGGCGCTTGGTGTTCCGGTCCATCAATCTTTGTGTAGGCAGGAAGTAGGCTCTTTCTTAAAGGCGCTCGATGGATCTGATGCATTGGTGGTAGCCTGCACGCAAGAGGGTGCTCTGTTTAGTGAGTTAGCTGAGCAGTCAGAAAAACCTTTGGTAGCACCTCTGCGTTTTGTCAATATTCGAGAAGTGGCGGGGTGGACTCAAGAGGCAAAAGCATCAGGACCAAAGATTGCTGCTTTACTTGCTTTGGCGGATATGCCGGAAGCTGAGCCAGTTCCAGTTGTGAACTATGAAAGCCAAGGCAGGCTATTTATCATTGGCGCTGGATCCTTGGCATTACCTTGGGCAGAAAAACTCGGTGCATCTTTAGATGTTTCTGTGTTGTGTACTGAGCCCGGTGATTTGCCCTTGACGCGTAACTATCCAATCTATACAGGTTCAGTGACTAAGCTAGATGGTTACCTTGGCAAGTTCTCAGTCGATTGGGATTTGCAAAATCCAATTGACCCAGAAATGTGTACTCGATGCGGTGCTTGTGTTGAAGTCTGTCCAGAAAATGCAATTGACCTCTCATTTCAGATTGATTTAAGTAAGTGCAAATCACATCGCGAATGTGTTACTGCCTGCGCAAGTATTGGTGCGATCTCTTTTGATCGTAAGGAGCGCGGGCGTAATGCAGAATTTGATTTGATTTTAGATCTGCGTGCTGATCCAAAAATGCGGATGAGTCAAACCCCTCAGGGATATTTTGCTCCTGGCGAGGATGCGCTTGACCAGGCTTTAGCGGTAAATCAATTACTGGAAATGGTTGGTGAGTTTGAGAAACCCAAATACTTTGTCTATAACGAAAAAATCTGTGCACATGGGCGTAATGGAAAAGTAGGGTGTAGTGCCTGTGTCGATGTATGCTCGACTGGTGCGATCAGTTCTTTATTTAAGAATGGTCAAGGGAGTGTTGAAGTCAATCCTAATCTTTGCATGGGTTGTGGAGCATGTGCTACAGCATGTCCATCGGGCGCAATGCGTTACAACTATCCCAGCGTACCTCATCAAGGTAAAGAGTTAAAAACAATTGCTACCGTCTTTGCGGAAGAAGCTAAAAAGACGAATCAATCTACCGCACCAAGCCTGCTCCTTCATACCTTAAAGACGGGCACTCAAATAATTGATGGCTTGGGCCGCTCCGCCCACGTATTGCCTAAGCAGTTTGAAGGCTTACCATCGTTTGTTTTCCCTTATGGCATCGAGCATATTGCATCTACTGGCTTAGACCTATGGCTTGGTGCTCTTACTTATGGGTTTGCAGAGGTGGTCCTCCTTTTAAGTGGTGATGAGGATCCAGCTTATCGTGCAACCCTCGAAGAGCAATCTGATTTAGCTAATGCTATCTTGCAGGCTTACGGTTTTGATAAACGAATTCATTTAATCATGGCCCAATCGGCGGATGATTTACAAACAGTTTCTAAAGCGATGGCTGCACTTCGTCTGCGCGGCCACTTGAAGCCTATTTGCACTCCTGCAAGTTTTGGCTTATCTACACAAAAACGGGAAACCATTGAGGCAGTGCTTGAGCATTTGCAAAAACAAGCTAAGACGCCAATCCCAGAGGCGGGCGTTGCTTTACCTAAGTCATCTTTATTAGGTGGCCTCAACATCAATAAAGACGCATGCACCATGTGTATGTCTTGTGTCAGCAGCTGTCCTGAGGGGGCTCTCTTAGATAACGCAGATGAACCTATTCTTTCCTTTATTGAAAAGCAGTGCGTTCAATGCGGTATTTGTGTTCAGACCTGCCCTGAGCAAGCTTTGACCTTAAATCCACGACTGCAAACAGTTGAGCAACGCAAACAAAGAACAACTCTGAATGAGACACAAGCTTTTCATTGCATCAGTTGCGGAAAACCCTTTGGAACCCTGAAGATGGTTGATCTGATGTTGACTAAACTGGGCGCGCATGGAGCTTTTGCAGGCGCTGCAATGGATAGGTTAAAGATGTGTAGTGATTGTCGTGTGGTAGATATGGTGAAGAAAGAAACATGAGCGAAATCTCAAAAGAAGGCGCTAAAGATAGCGCATCAACCGCAGTAGGGGATGTTGGACTGCCAGAGGATTTGGCTAGAGCTGATCTCTATGGCTTAATCGCCAGATTGTTTCATCTGCCACCAGATCAAGAGCTCTTAAATCAAATTGCTGCCACAGCTGATCAGCAGGATGCTACTGATCAAGCGCCTTTAGCTAAAGCGTGGATGGATGTAGTTGAGGTAGCAAAAAACAATCCAGCTAAAGCTTGGCATGACGAGTTTGATCTTAATTTCATTAGCGTTGGCAAGCCTAATGTTGTTCTGAATGGATCCTTCTACATAGCTGGACACCTTAATGAGAAACCGTTAGTCAATATACGTAAGGCTCTAGAGGAGTTCGGCTTAGAGGCTGCCGAGGAGATTACTGAGACTGAGGATCATATTTCAGCGCTTTGTGAGGTGATGCGTTATCTGATTGCTGGTGATGATGTAGAGATATCAAACCTTACAAATCAAAGGGTTTTTTTCAATGGGCATATACGCCCTTGGTATGACGAACTTTGCGATGCAATTGAAGCTATTCCAGAGATGCATCTCTACCACCCAGTAGCCGTGCTGACCCGAGAATTCCTAGCCATCGAGGGGCAAGGCTTTGACATGATTTGATGCAGCCTTGCGACCAAGGGTTTTCCCTTATTTATCCTTACTATATAAATATGTCAAAAATGCAAATACGAATTACACTTGATGCAAATCAATATAAATTGAATAGGAGCATGCCATGAGCACAAAATCCAAAGTTGCTTTAAGCGAAGAAAACAAGCCATCACGCCGCAATTTTTTCATTGGTGCGGGGGCTGCTGTTGGAGCTGTTGCAGTTGCGTCCCAAACGTCGATTGGCAAAGCCGTTATTCAAGAGATCGGCAGCACAGTGAAAAGTAAAGATGAAGGCCATACGATTACTGCGCACATGCGTAAGTACTATGAAAGCACCATGCTTTAAATAATTCGTTATCACTTGATATTGATTTAACTGTAACTAAATATATAAAAAACTTTCTCAGGGACAACATATGAGTCTGACTCGTAAATCAAATACCCCCCAAAGCAGTCGCTCCACGTCACGTTTGATTGGTAGCTTATCGCGCGGCTTAAAAGCGGCGGTGCCTACTATGGATCGCCGAACATTTTTAAAGCGTTCAGGTGTAGGCGTTGGTGCTGGTATTGCTGCTAGCCAATTAAGCTTAGTGCAAAAGGCATCAGCAGAGCAAAGCAAGGCAATGCTTGATGGCAAGGGAAAGATCGAAGTTAAAAGAACTATTTGTACTCACTGTTCAGTTGGCTGCGCTACCGATGCTACCGTTGAGAATGGTGTTTGGGTTCGTCAAGACTCTGTATTTGATTCCCCAATCAATATGGGCTCTTACTGTGCAAAAGGCGCTGCCTTGCGTGAGCATGGTCATGGCGACTATCGTTTGCGCTACCCGATGAAGTTGGTTGACGGAAAGTACCAGCGCATTTCTTGGGATCAAGCACTCACTGAAATTACAGCTCAGATGAAAGATCTGCGTACTAAGTACAGCCCAGATTCACTATTCTTTATTGGTTCATCTAAGCACAACAACGAACAGGCCTACTTGCTACGTAAGTGGGTTTCTTTCTTTGGCACTAACAATACAGACCATCAGGCTCGTATTTGTCACTCCACAACAGTTGCAGGTGTAGCAAACACCTGGGGTTATGGTGCGATGACTAATAGCTATAACGACATGATGAACTCTAAGGCAGCCATGTATATTGGCTCAAACGCTGCCGAAGCTCATCCTGTTTCAATGTTGAGTTTGTTGCACGCTAAGGAAAATGGCTGCAAAGTTATCGTAGTAGACCCACGCTATACCCGTACTGCCGCAAAGTCGGATCAATACGTGCGTATTCGTTCGGGCACTGACATTCCTTTCTTGTTTGGCGTTCTGTATCACATCTTTAAAAACGGTTGGGAAGATAAGAAATACATCAACGACCGTGTTTACGGTATGGATGAGATCCGCAAAGAGGTAATGGAAAAGTGGACTCCAGCGAATGTAGAAGAAGCTTGTGGCGTGCCGGAAGCACAGGTTTATCAAGTTGCCAAAACTATGGCGATGAATCGTCCAAGCACTGTTGTTTGGTGTATGGGCCAAACACAGCACACCATTGGTAATTCCATGGTTCGTGCCTCATGTATTTTGCAATTAGCTTTAGGTAACGTAGGCAAGTCAGGTGGCGGTACTAATATTTTCCGCGGTCACGATAACGTTCAAGGCGCAACTGACGTAGGTCCTAACCCAGATTCATTGCCTGGCTACTATGGTTTGGCTGCTGGCTCATGGAAACACTTTGCAACTGTATGGGGTGTTGACTATGAATGGATTAAAGGGCGTTATGCACCAGACATGATGGAGAAGTCTGGAACTACTGTATCTCGCTGGGTTGATGCTGTTCTTGAAAAGAATGACATGATTGACCAGCAGACAAACGTAAAAGGTTTGTTCTTCTGGGGTCATGCACCGAACTCGCAAACTCGTGGTCTCGATATGAAGCGCGCGATGGATAAATTAGATCTGTTGGTTGTAGTTGATCCATATCCAAGTGCCACTGCTGCAATGGCTGCAATGCCTCCGGTAGAAGGTCAGGCAGTCAATAAGAATCGTAATGTTTACCTATTGCCAGCTGCAACTCAGTTTGAGACCTGCGGTACTGCAACTGCCTCAAATCGCTCACTGCAATGGCGTGAGAAAGTCATTGATCCTCTCTTTGAATCTATGCCTGACCATGTGATCATGCAGGCGTTTGCTGATCGCTTAGGCTTTGGCGATGAGTTGTCAAAGAATTACAAGATGCTCAGTTCTAAATTTGCTGGTAAGCAATGGAGAGAGCCGCAAATTGAAGACATCCTGCGCGAGATTAATCGCTCCGTTTGGACTATTGGTTATACAGGTCAAACTCCTGAGCGTCTTAAAGCACACATGAGAATGGTTGCTACCTTTGATCCTAAGACTTTGAAGTCACGAGGTGGTATTGATCCAGTCACCGGTTACAACACCACTGGTGATTACTATGGCTTGCCTTGGCCATGCTATGGCACAGCAGCGATTAAGCATCCAGGTTCACCAAACCTCTATGACACCAGTAAGAGTGTGATGGAGGGTGGTGGTAACTTCCGCGCCAACTTTGGTGTTGAGCGTGAGGGAGTAAGCTTGTTGGCTGGAGATGGCTCTTATTCCAAAGGCTCTGCAATCACTACGGGTTACCCAGAGTTCGATGCTGTGTTCATGAAGAAGCTCGGTTGGTGGGATCAGTTGACTGAAGATGAGAAAAAACTTGCTGAAGGCAAGAACTGGAAGACTGACTTATCTGGTGGTATTCAGCGCGTTGTGATGAAGAACGGTTGCCATCCTTTTGGCAACGCAAAGGCCCGTGCAGTTGTTTGGAATTTCCCGGATCCAGTTCCAATTCACCGTGAAGCTCTTTACAGTACCAATGAACCAATGATGCGCAAGTATCCAACGTCTGCGGACAAGAAGAATTTCTGGCGCTTGCCAACGCTCTTTAAGACAGTTCAAGATCAAAACTTGAATCAGAAGTTGTATGAGAAGTTCCCAATTATTTTGACTTCGGGCCGTTTGGTCGAGTATGAGGGTGGTGGAGACGAAACTCGTTCTAACCCATGGTTGGCTGAGTTACAACAAGAAAACTTTGTAGAAATTAATCCTAAAGCAGCAGCTGACCGCGGCATTAAGAACTGGGATTATGTTTGGGTGAAGTCACCAACTGGCGCCAAGATCAAGGTGCGTGCACTAGTGACCGAGCGTGTTGATAAAGGTACTGCGTTTGTACCATTCCACTTTGCAGGCTGGTGGGAAGGTAATGACTTGCGCAAATACTATCCAGAGGGCGCTGCTCCAGTCGTTCTAGGTGAGTCAGTCAATACTGCGACTACTTATGGTTATGACCAGGTGACAATGATGCAAGAGACTAAAACCACTATGTGTCAAATCGAAAAATTTGCCTAAGTCAAAAAATAAAGTCAGGAGAACACAATGGCAAGAATGAAATTTATCTGTGACACAGAACGTTGCATCGAATGTAACGGTTGTGTCACTGCTTGTAAGAATGATAATGAGGTGCCTTGGGGCGTAAATCGTCGCCGTGTTGTTACGGTAAATGATGGCATCATCGGTCAGGAAAAATCTATTTCAGTGGCTTGTATGCACTGTAGCGATGCACCTTGTATGGCTGTTTGCCCAGTGGATTGTTTCTATCGCACTGATGAAGGTGTTGTACTTCATGACAAAGACATTTGTATTGGATGTGGGTATTGCTCTTTTGCCTGCCCATTTGGCGCCCCACAGTTTCTTAGTACGGGCGCTTTTGGTACCCGTAGCAAGATGGATAAATGTACATTCTGTAGTGGTGGTCCAGAAGCAAATGGTAGCGTTGCTGAGTTTGAGAAGTATGGCCGCAATCGTTTGGCAGAAGGTAAGTTACCCCTATGCGCAGAGATGTGCTCTACCAAGGCTTTAATCGGTGGTGATGGCGATGTTATCGCGGGTATCTTTAATCAGCGCGTTGCTATTCGTGAGAAAAATGGCAAGTATCCAGGGTCTAAGGCATTTGGTTGGACTACTGCTTATGGCGGGCCTGATACACCAGCACCAACTCCTACACCAGCTGCAAAAATTCCAGGAGCTCAATAATGAAATTAAATTTCAAAACTCTTGGCTTGTGTTTCGCAGCTACAACTCTGTTGGCCGCTTGCTCTGAGCCACCAGAAATCGCTGCAAAAGTCGCAAAGCGTCCTGATGTTGCGCCATACATGGGCGCAAGTGATGGATTCATGACAAAAAATTGGACCCCAGGAAATCAAGGCAGTTGGACTGGATCAATTGATAAGCGCACGCAGGGTCAAAATGAATACAGTCGCGTTAAGTGATCAGCTAAACAACAATAAATAAAACGAAAACGTTTAAGGACATGTGTATGAAACGATCATTTTCTAAAGTTCTACGCACTTTGGTGGTGGCTGCTGGTCTGTCGCTAACTCTGGCAAGTGGAATGAGTTATGCCGAGCGCGCAGCAATGGCACCCCTGCCATCTCCTAGTGGAGTAGATATTCCACCTAGATCAGTGCCGGCTAACCCCAATAGTCTAGCTAATGGAACACAAGCTCAGTCGCAGCCAGCTAATCCATCTATTTTTACTTCTGCCAATAGTGACCCTTACAACTATGTCAGCATTCCAGATAAAGAATCCAGTGTTTTAATTCAACGCGCTGGTCAACAATGGCGTGTAATTCGTAATGGTGTGATTACTGTTTACGGCGGTTGGTTATTAGCAATTGCCTTCTTTGGCATCGCTGCAATGTACATATTGAAGGGCTCAATCAAGCTGCATGAGCCGATGTCCGGTGTAAAAATTAAACGCTTTAGTCTCTTTGATCGATTTGTTCACTGGACGATGGCTGCTAGCTTCTTAGCTTTAGCCTTCACTGGACTGCTTATTTTGTACGGTAAATATTTTGCAATGCCATTGATGGGCGGGGTTGCTTACGGCTCATTCTTGGATGTTTGTAAAAATATCCATAACTTCACTGGCCCGTTATTCACAATCTGTATCGTGATTTTCTTCCTGCTGTTTGCTCATAAGAATTTGCCTGGCAAAGGTGATATGGATTGGTTCCTTTCCTTTGGTGGAATATTCAGTGGCAAGCATGTACCAGCTGGCTTCTTTAACGGGGGTGAAAAGGTCTGGTTCTGGTTCGGCATGACTTTCTTGGGTCTTATTGTTTCAGGCTCTGGTTTTGTACTCGATATGATCGTGCCATTTATGACCATTGAATACACTCGTGGCACCATGCAGATTGCTAACATCATTCACAGCAGCTCTGCGATCTTGATGTTTGCAATGGCAATGGGTCATATCTATATCGGTACCATTGGTATGCAAGGTTCAATTGA
>CANHLB010000025.1 GCA_947461335.1 Burkholderiaceae bacterium
ATGTATTGATACTGCTCAGCAGCACCCGTCATTTTGTTTTGGCGACCCATTGCAAGTATTTGCGTAAAACCAACATAAAAGAACAAACCTTCCATTACGCAGGCAAAAACAATCAGCGAACGAAGTAATGTTTGGTCAGCTTCTAATGTCCCAGTCTTGAAATTTGGGTTAGTAAGTACGTCAATATATGGAATTAAGAACTCATCTTTAGCGCGAATCGACTCAATTTCGTTGTACGCATTGAAGATTTCACTCTGGTCAAGACCCAAAGATTCCACAATATATTGGTATGCATGGGTATGAATTGCCTCTTCAAAAGCCTGGCGCAATAGGTATTGGCGGCATTCTGGAGCGGTAATATGACGATAAGTACCCAAAACAATATTGTTTGCAGCTAAAGAATCAGCGGTGGTAAAGAAACCAAGATTGCGTTTGATGATGCGACGCTCATCTTCAGTAAGACCATTGGGATCCTTCCAAAGTGCAATATCACGATTCATATTGATTTCTTGCGGCATCCAATGGTTTGCACAACCCGCTAAATACTTCTCCCAAGCCCATTTATATTTAAATGGGACCAACTGATTTACGTCAGTCTTAGCATTAATAACACGCTTATCTGCAGCATTCACGCGAAGCGCTACGCCACCAGACAAAGACGCAGCCTGAACAGGTGCGGGCGCAACATTTTGCGGCGCCATTGCTACTTGATCTGGCTGTGGGCGTTGTGGCTCCACTGCAAGCGGCTGCGGTGCAATGCCAGCTTTCGCTAGCGCTGGAGCAACTTCCTCATCCCAATTCAACATAACTTTCTCCTCAATTCTTCTATTTCTATCCAATCAGCAAATTGCTTATTGGCATGCTTCACATTCATCAAAGCCAGCATCGCCAGGGCGCATTGTGCACACTGGGCCATCTGCTTCTGCAGCACTTGCTGCTGCCGCATCAGTACCATTTACGCCACCACCACTCGATACGGAGTTCAACTGACCACTAGTAACCGTTGATTTCTCAACGTGGGTAGCTGCCATAGTACGGAGGTAATAGGTTGTTTTTAAACCGCGCAACCATGCCAACTTATAGGTGTCATCCAATTTCTTGCCAGATGCTCCACCCATATAGATGTTCAATGACTGAGCTTGGTCAATCCACTTCTGACGACGGGAAGCAGCCTCAACCAACCAACTTGGCTCTACTTCAAAGGCGGTTGCATATAAATCACGCAAATCCTGTGGAATACGGTCGATCTTAGACAAAGTACCGTCAAAGTACTTCAAATCAGCGATCATCACTTCATCCCATAGGCCACGATCCTTCAAATCGCGTACCAAGTACTCATTGACGACTGTGAACTCGCCTGAAAGGTTGGATTTCACAAACAAGTTCTGGAAAGTGGGCTCGATACAAGCGGAAACACCAATGATGTTAGAAATCGTGGCTGTTGGCGCAATCGCTACGCAATTGGAGTTACGCATGCCGTGTTGCTTAATACGGGCACGCAAACCGCTCCAATCCATTGTTGAGGAGTTATCAACCTCTACATAACCACCACGTTGCTCTGCTAACAGGGCTACAGAATCCTGCGGGAGAATGCCGCGATCCCATAAGGAGCCCTTATAAGTACTGTAGACACCACGCTCTTCAGCCAATTCACATGAAGCTTGGTAAGCGTAGTAGCAAACTGCTTCCATAGAAGAGTCGGCAAACTTCACAGCCTCATCGCTAGCGTAAGGAATACGCTGCATATGCAAGCAATCCTGGAAGCCCATAATGCCCATACCGACTGGGCGATGCTTCAAGTTGGAGTTACGTGCTTTAGCAACTGCGTAGTAGTTGATGTCAATGACGTTATCGAGCATGCGCATAGCAGTACGAACGGTCTTCTGGAGCTTTTCATGGTCCAAAATCATCTTGCCGTTAGCGTCAGTTGTCATATGGGCTGTCAAATTCACAGAACCCAAGTTACATACAGCAATCTCAGTCTCGTTTGTGTTCAGAGTGATCTCTGTGCACAAGTTAGAGGAGTGAACTACCCCAATGTGCTGCTGTGGGCTACGAATATTGCAAGGATCCTTGAAAGTAATCCATGGGTGACCTGTTTCAAACAACATACCAAGCATCTTGCGCCATAACTGCTGAGCGGGGATTCTGCGGAATGGCTTCAATTCACCACGATCAGCCTTTTGCTCATAGGCGACATATGCCTCTTCAAAGGCTTTACCGAACTTGTCATGCAAGTCAGGGGTATTGGATGGTGAGAACAAAGTCCAATCACCGTTTTCCATGACGCGCTTCATGAACAAGTCAGGAATCCAATTGGAGGTGTTCATATCATGGGTGCGACGACGATCATCACCCGTGTTCTTACGCAATTCTAAGAACTCTTCAATATCTAAGTGCCAAGTTTCCAAGTAGGCACAAACCGCACCCTTACGCTTACCACCTTGGTTTACAGCAACTGCAGTGTCATTGACCACCTTCAAGAATGGCACAACACCTTGTGACTTACCGTTAGTGCCTTTGATGTGGCTACCCAAAGCGCGCACATTGGTCCAGTCATTACCTAAACCACCGGCAAACTTAGATAACAAAGCATTTTCTTTCAATGCTTCATAGATGCCATCAAGATCATCATCCACTGTTGTCAGGTAGCAGCTAGAAAGCTGAGGACGGGTTGTCGCTGAATTAAACAAGGTTGGCGTGCTGGACATGAAATCAAATGTTGAGAGAATTTCATAGAACTCGATTGCACGACGTTCACGATCCATCTCGTTCAAAGCTAAGCCCATTGCAACACGCATAAAGAAAGCCTGTGGCATTTCTATACGACGATCTTCAATGTGCAAAAAATAACGGTCATACAAAGTTTGCAAGCCAAGGTAATTGAACTGTAGGTCACGGCTTGCATTCAAGGCTGCGGCCAATCTTGGCAAATCAAACTCGCGCATACGTGGGTCTAATAACTCCGCAGAAATCCCTTCGTCGATGTACTTAGCAAAGTAAGTGCCGTACTCAACTTGTGTATCGCCTTGCAATACTTCTTTACCAAAAATCTCTTTACGAATAACGTGCATCAAGATACGTGCTGTCACCTGACTATAGGCAGGATCTTTCTCGATGAGAGTCCGCGAAGCCAAAATAGCTGAGTCATAAACTTGCGCCATTGGTACACCATCGTACAAATTCTTGATGGTTTCAGTAATGATTGGGGAGGCATCAATATGATTACCCAAACCTTCACAAGCAGCCTCAATTACAGTGCGTAAAGCAGCCATATCGAGCCACTTCTCTTCACCGTTGTCAGTTACCTTAATGCCAGACTCGCCAGCTTGGTTTGCTACTTGTGTATCTTGAGAAGATTCTTGCTGAGCAGCGCGCTCTTGGTTGCGCTTTTCACGATAGAGAACATAGGCACGAGCAACGTTGTGCTCACCACTACGCATCAAAGCTAATTCAACTTGATCTTGAATATCTTCAATATGAAAAGTTCCACCATTTGGGCGGCTACGCAATAGAGCACGTACTACTGCATGAGTAAGCTGCTCAACTTGTTCGCGGACACGCGCAGATGCAGCACCCTGACCACCATTAACCGCTAAAAATGCTTTGGTCACAGCAATCGCAATTTTGGATGGCTCAAATGCAACAACAGAACCATTACGACGAATAATCTTGTAATCAGACAATTGTGTTGCTTGGCTACCACCAACACCGCCCGCTACAAAGCCAGCGGAAGGAGCTTGATTGATTGCTCCTGCAGGACTCATTCCTGGATTATTGGCTCCAGTTGGCTGGCCTGCTGACTGAGGGTTAGCGTATGTCATGTTTCTCCTGCTTATATATAGTTATTTGGACAAAATATCGTTAAAAAACAATGGGGTATTGCTGCATTCAAACACTACATCTAGTGCTTCGAAGCGCATTGGGTACTAAGTATAGGGAAATATTTAGTCTTTGGTAAGTTTTTTCTGACTAAAACTTATCAGTATTTTTACTAATTTTTGCTCTGATCTTGGGATCATGGTGGAGCTAATTTTTGAGCCCTTTTTAGCTAAAGGCTACAAAAGTGAGCGTATGCTCACATACAAAGACTTGGCCTACCGAGAAACCACTCCGTAAGGTATTTTTTCTTGTGAAATACCTGTCTCTTTTTGGAACTTTTCCCAATCAAAATATTTTCCGGGATCTGTTTTTCGATCTGGAGCGATATCGCTATGCCCTGCAAACTGCAAATTTGGATGGGCAGTTCCTAATTTCTGAACCAGCTTAGCTAATGATGAGTATTGGACCTCTTCAAATGGCGAGTCTCCATCACCCTCTAACTCAACGCCAATAGAAAAATCGTTGCATCTCTCTCTGCCCATAAAGGAGGAGGCACCAGCATGCCAGGCTCGATCTTTGGTAGAAACAAACTGTATCAATTCTCCTGTACGAGTAATTAAAAAATGACTAGAAACTTTTTGATCTGCAATCTCTGCAAAATAGGGATGCGCATTTGGATCTAATGTATTTTGGAAAAAATTGATGATGTGCTGACTAGAGCTACGACTTTTAAATTCACTAGGCGGCAAACTAATGTGATGAATGACAAGCAAATCAAGGTTTACCTCTTCAGGCCTTGCATCTTTGTTTGGCGACACATGCCAATTTGCAGCACCAAGCCAACCATGCTGATCTAAGGTATTGAGATGTTCTTTTGAACAGTAAAACCGATCATCATGAATCAATGCATCAGTCTGCGGTAGATGGACTTTGCAATATTGGCATTGCACCATTACCTCAGGCTCCGTCAGCGCTTGAGCCTTATTGGTATTGGAATCGCTCGATTTCTCTTGATCAAATTTGGCTTGCTTTTTCCCCTTAAGCCATAGATAAAAAAGGCCTGCTCCAGCAAACAGTAAAAGCGACTTAAGCAAGAATCACGCTTTCTGAAGAATGACTTCTAAAACAAAACGACTGCCAGCATAAGCGAGCAACAAAACAACGTAAGCACTCAATACCCAACGAATTGCTGCCCAACCACGTAAACCTACTGACCAACGGGCAATGATTAAACCAGCAAACAAGATCCATGAGATAAGAGCAAAAATAGTTTTATGGTCAAACACAAAAGGTTTACCAAATAAAGCTTGTGAAAATAACAGACCAGAAAAAACCGTCAGGGTTAAGAGTGCAAAACCAACATACAGCAGATTAAATAGCAGGCCTTCCATCGTCATCAGTGGTGGCAAATCTTCCAACCAATGCGCAAGTCGACTGTTAGGAGAAATCGCTAATTGACGATGTAGGGCGCGGTCATAAACACTCATCAACATTGCTTGCATTGCTGCTAGGCTCAGCAGACCTACTGAAATCGTTGCCACGATAAAGTGCGCCTTAAACCAGGGATCTGAAACGGCCACGGGTGAAATCAATACTCCTGGGAAAAAAATCGGAAGTAGAGAGCAAAGTAATGCAAATAATATTGACATCCAAAGCAAGCTGGCGATTGGCAAAAACCAAGACTGGAACCAATAAAATGCTAAGCCTACCCAAGCGATTAAAGACAAATCTTGGGCAAATCCGAAGACAAATCCTTGGGGCGTAAAGACCGAATCATGCAATTCAATTCCATGAAGGATCAAAATCACAAAAATACACGCTTGCATCAATCCAGCGAAGAGGGCAGACTCCTTGCCTACCCTGGCTCTCTGGCTCAAAAAGAGCAATAAAAGCAAATAAAGGGTTGGAGGAAGCCAGCCGAAACTTGAGTAACCTAAAATATCCATATAGAAAGTCTAATCCATAAATGCTAGAGAATCTCACCGATCGCTTATCACGCGTTGTGAAAACAATGCGGGGCCAAGCCCGACTAACTGAAGCTAACACAGCTGAAATGCTGCGGGAGATCCGCCTAGCCCTGCTAGAGGCTGACGTAGCGCTGCCAGTAGTGAAGTCCCTGCTAGAGCAAATTAAATTTAAAGCCCTTGGCGAAGAAGTGGTTGGAAGCCTTAGCCCAGGACAAGCCCTAGTTGGCGTTGTCCAGCGTGAGCTAACCCAAGTCATGATGGGTGATGGCAATCAAAGTGGTGAGCTCAACTTGGCTACCCAACCCCCAGCAGTCATTTTGATGGCTGGCTTACAGGGTGCGGGCAAAACAACCTCTGTAGGAAAATTAGCCAAATGGCTCCAAGAAAAGAAAAGGAAAAAAGTTCTTACGGTTTCTTGTGACGTTTATCGTCCCGCAGCAATTGAGCAGCTTGAAACAGTTACTAAACAAGTTGGCGCAGAATTTTTCCCAAGCAATGTTCATCAAAAACCAAATGACATTGCTATTGCAGCATTGGATTGGGCGCGTCGTCATTACTTTGATGTGGTCTTGGTCGATACAGCAGGGCGCCTAGGTATTGATGAAGCACTCATGCAAGAAATTAAAACTTTGCATGCAAGCTTAAATCCAATCGAAACTCTCTTCGTAGTTGATGCCATGCTTGGTCAAGATGCCGTCAATACCGCCAAAGCCTTCCATGAAGCCCTGCCGTTGACTGGCGTCATTCTTACTAAGCTCGATGGTGACTCTCGCGGTGGCGCTGCCCTTTCTGTCCGCCAAGTAACTGGGGTACCACTGAAATTTATTGGTGTAGCAGAAAAAATGGATGGCCTGGAAGCCTTTGACGCCGAGCGTATGGCCAACCGTATCTTGGGCATGGGCGATATTCTGGCCTTAGTTGAACAGGCTCAGCAACACGTTGATGTTGCCAAAGCAGAAAAGTTAGCTACAAAGATTTCTAAGGGCGGATTTGATCTAGGAGATTTTCGTGATCAACTCATGCAAATGCAAAAGATGGGGGGAATGGCAAGCTTAATGGATAAGTTGCCTAACCAAGTTGCTCAAGCAGCCTCCAAAACAAATATCAGCAACGCAGATAAACAAACCACGCGTATGCGCGGCATTATTGACAGCATGACGCCACGCGAACGCAGTAAGCCTGAACTCCTTAAGGCTAGTCGCAAACGACGGATTGCCGCAGGTGCTGGCGTAGAGGTACAAGAAGTCAATCGTCTGCTTGCACAGTTTGAACAAATGCAAACGATGATGAAGCAATTCAAAGGCGGAAAGATGGCCCGTACCATGGCAAGCATGGCTGCCAAAGGAGCAGCTAAAGGTATTGGTGGGCTTTTTAAGAAATAAACTAAATGATTGCTGCAAAGAACTTAATAAATTGAATTCTTTGCCTGTTTAACTGCAGCAATCACTTTTGCTTTGATATCTGCTAGCAGAATATTTTGGGACTCCGCATCGGTTCGACCTTTAAATTCCACTTGCGAATCTGCTAAGCCACGATCGCCAATCACAACTCGGAATGGCGCTCCAATCAGCTCCCAATCAGCAAACATGGCGCCTGGACGCTCATTGCGATCATCCAAAATCACATCAATACCAGCGGCAACTAATTCATTATGTAATTGGTCACTAGCAGTCTTAACTGCTTCAGACTTGTCGTAACCCATTGGGCAAATGACCACTTCAAATGGAGCCATTGAGATTGGCCAAATGATGCCGCGCTCATCGTGGCCTTGTTCAATAGCAGCGCCTAATAAACGTGTTACTCCAATGCCATAGCAACCCATAACCATTGGCTGAGCTTTACCCTGTTGATCTAAATAGGTACATCCCATTGCTTCTGAATAACGAGTTCCCAATTGAAATACATGACCCACTTCAATGCCACGACAAATATCTACGACACCCTTACCGTCTGGAGAGGGGTCACCAGCTACGGCATTGCGAATATCTAACACTATTGGCTCAGGTAAATCACGACCCCAATTCACCCCCGTTAAATGATGACCTGCATCATTGGCACCACAAACAAAATCAGACATATTGGCCACAGTGCGATCAGCTACCACGGTGACGCCACCACTTACGCCAACAGGGCCCAAGTAGCCTGCAGGTGCATTGCATGCCAATGTAATTTCAGCCTCAGTAGCAAAGCGTGACTCGGCCATACCTGGGACCTTGCTGGCCTTCACTTCATTGAGCTCGTGATCGCCGCGTACCAACAACATAAAAAGTTTGGCTGAACCTTTTTCCTGGTCAGCAGCAAATAATAAAGACTTCACAGTCTTCTCAAGCGGAATATTGAGGAACTTCGCAACATCTGCGCAATTAGTTTTATCTGGTGTTGGTACTTTAGTCATTGCGGTAGTGGCTACAACTCTGGTAGCAATGAGAGCCAAGGATTCAGCTGCCTCAAGGTTAGCTGCGTATTCAGATGTTGGGCAATACACGATGGCATCTTCGCCAGTATCTGCAATCACATGAAACTCTTGACTACCAGACCCGCCAATGGCGCCGTTATCCGCTGTCACGGCCCGGAACTGGAGACCCATACGTTTGAAGATGCGTGTGTAAGCATCAAACATGATTTGGTAGGACTTCTTCAAACCTTCGGCATCACGATCAAATGAATAAGCATCTTTCATACTAAATTCACGACCGCGCATGATGCCAAAACGTGGGCGCCGCTCATCACGAAATTTTGTTTGTATCTGATAAAAATTGACTGGTAATTGTTTATAGCTCTTTATCTCATTGCGAGCTAAATCAGTGATCACTTCTTCAGAAGTTGGCTGAATTAAAAAATCCCGATCGTGGCGATCTTTAATGCGGAGTAATTCAGGACCCATCTTTTCCCAACGACCCGTCTCCTGCCACAATTCAGCAGGCTGGATCATCGGCATTAACAATTCAATAGCACCAGCATGATTCATTTCTTCGCGGATGATATTTTCCACTTTACGAATGACCTTCAATCCGAGTGGCAAATAGTTATAGATGCCGGCACTCAGCTTGCGAATTAAACCTGCCCGCACCATAAGTTTGTGCGAAACCACCTCTGCATCAGAGGGAGCTTCTTTAAGCGTTGCGAGAAATGATTGTGATGCTTTCATGTATGGATATAATCAAAGCATTGATTTTAAAGGATTTGAGGCACGATCATGCTTGACCGTGAAGGGTATCGCCCCAATGTCGGCATTGTCCTCCTTAATGGCCATAACGAGGTTTTCTGGGGAAAACGCGTTGGTCAGCATTCGTGGCAGTTCCCGCAGGGCGGGATTCAGCATGGTGAAAGCCCTGAACAGGCCATGTACCGCGAATTGCATGAGGAAGTTGGCTTGCTGCCAGAACATGTCCAAATTATTGGACGAACTAGGGATTGGCTTCGTTATGACGTCCCTGAGGAATACTTACGTCGCCAACATGCTACACGAGTTCACCGGACAGCCTACCGCGGCCAAAAACAGATCTGGTTTCTCTTGCGACTAGTCGGTTTAGATAGTGACATTCAACTAAGGGCATCTGAACACCCAGAATTTGATGCCTGGCGCTGGGTACCCTTTTGGATTCAATTGGATACTGTGATTGATTTCAAACGTGAAGTTTATGAATTGGCCCTTTCAGAGCTAGCCCGCTATCTTTCGAGGGGCTTGCGCTTGCAACAACTGGCCTGGGGTACACCGTTAGATCTTATTCAGTCTTTTTATGATGGCAGTGACGATCAAGCAAAATCATCCACCAAATCGGATAAATCAAAATGAATTCCTTTCTTCGCAAAATCAGCAGTCTTGTCATAAGCATTACTACTGCCACTGTCTTAATGGCATGTGCAGGAGACCCAATGGTAAGCGGCCTTGATCCTTTTGCTCCTATGGTATTTAAGGAGGGCAAAACTACCCTGCCTTTAAATCCACCCAACAAATCAACAACCCTACCGTTTTATGTATCAGAGACAACGATCTTTAAATTTGCGATAGATACCAATTCGATTGCGATTGGGTCTGATGGTATTACTCGCTATATTGTTGTTATTACCAACCCAAGTGGTGGCGAGCAGATTCAATACGAAGGTATTCGCTGCGACTCCTATCAATGGCGCCTGTATGGCACCTTTGATAACAATAAGTGGAGAGAAAATCCTCTTGGGGCTTGGGTTGCTATCAAAAGCAAAGTGCCCAATCGTTATCAAGCGTCATTAGCATCTGGTGCTATCTGCAACTTCAATAATCAAGAAAAGAGTCTGACCACCGTATTAAACTCACTCGATCCCAATAGCTTTATTGGTGGAGAAAAGCCGACAAACTCTTCTGGACAACTACTTAACTCGCCTTAAGTGGAGTCAAGCGACTTCCAATTTTTTCACCCTGCAGGACTAAACGTGTCAATACATCAGCCTCTTTGCCAGAGGCGATGATCGTTATAGCCCCAGTGGCTGCAGCAACCTTAGCGGCAAGCACTTTAGTCAACATGCCCCCTTTACTCAGCTCACTAGCAGCGCCACCCGCCATTTTTTCTAAAGCAGGATCACCAGCTGTCGCCTCAATTAGCAAGGTTGCTCCTGGATTTTGACGGGGATCTGCAGTGAACAAGCCGCCTTGATCAGTGAGAATTACTAGTAAATCTGCCTGAACCAAATTCGTTACTAAAGCAGCCAGATTGTCGTTATCGCCAAACTTAATTTCATCAGTAACAACAGTGTCATTCTCATTGATGATTGGAATAACGTCCAAGTTCAAGAGTGTTTCCAAGGTTGCTTTGGCATTAGCATTGCGTTCTGTATTTGCCAAGTCAGCATTGGTTAAAAGAATCTGGGCGCTGTGTAAATTAAAACGTGCAAAACAACTCTCATATACCTGGACTAGCCCCATCTGCCCAACTGCAGCAGCAGCTTGAAGTTGATGAATCTCTTGTGGGCGCTTAGTCCAACCTAGGCGCTGCATACCTTCAGCAATCGCACCAGAGCTCACCATCAATACTTCATGACCAGCATTGAGTAAAGCAGCCATCTGCTCTGCCCACTTGGCAATCGCCGCATGGTCCAAGCCTTCACCATTATTGGTGACAAGACTAGAGCCTACTTTGACAACAATACGTTTATTTTGTTTGGTATTCATAACAAATATGAGATTTACATGAATTCTTTAATCTGGTTTTTTATCTTCTAACTGTTCTTGGTAGCGAGGATCTAGAGCGCGCTCATCTTCCTCATCACGACCACGGCGAACGGAGTCTAAGTAATCTTGTAATGCATAACAAAGCTTATCGCAACCCAAACCTGTTAAAGCGGATATCTCAAATACAGGGCCGTCCCACTTAAACTTTTTGACAAAATCAGCAACGACTTTTTTACGATCAGCCTCGGGAATCATGTCAACCTTATTGAGCACCAACCAACGTGGTTTCTCGACCAATGCTTCGTCATACTTTCGTAGCTCATTCACAATCGCAACTGCATCAGCTACAGGATCAACGTTCTCATCGAAAGGGGCTACATCCACTAAATGTAAAAGGACGCCCGTGCGCTGAAGATGGCGCAAGAAACGATGTCCCAAGCCAGCGCCTTCAGCAGCACCTTCAATCAAACCTGGAATATCCGCAATCACAAAGCTGCGCTCACTCCCTACACGCACTACACCCAAATTAGGGTGCAAAGTTGTAAATGGGTAGTCGGCTATCTTTGGGCGTGCATTGGAAACTGCAGTAATCAAAGTCGACTTACCAGCATTTGGCATACCAAGTAAACCAACGTCAGCCAAGACTTTTAATTCCAACTTTAATTTACGTCGTTCCCCAGGTTTTCCATTGGTCTTTTGACGAGGCGCTCTGTTGGTACTACTCTTAAAGTGAATATTGCCCCAACCACCTACACCGCCTTGTGCAAGACAGAGACGCTCACCATGAGTAGTCAAATCAGCAATAGGCTCTCCAGTTTCGTAATCAGCAATGATCGTGCCGACCGGCATACGTAATTCAATATCATCACCTGCGCGCCCATAACAATCAGCACCACGACCTGGCTCACCATTTTTTGCGGTATGGGTTTTGGCGTAACGATAATCAATCAAGGTATTGATGTTGCGATCTGCTATTGCCCATACGCTTCCACCCTTACCACCATCGCCGCCGTCAGGACCACCAAATTCAATGAACTTTTCACGGCGCATAGAGGCGCTCCCAGCGCCACCCTGGCCGGCTATGACTTCAATGCGTGCTTCGTCTATAAATTTCATGAATAAAAAAGGCCTCGCTTAGCGAGGCCTGTTCCTAAGAGTTAAATTCGGAATCAATCTGAATCAAACGAGTCTCAGTCAGGCGCCTTATGAACGAGGCAAAACTGAAACTTGGGCCTTCTTCAAAGCACCCTTAACGCCGAATTCCACTTGCCCATCAATTAAGGCGAACAAAGTATGATCCTTACCAATGCCAACGTTTACACCTGGATGAACCTTGGTGCCACGTTGGCGAATAATGATGCTGCCAGCATTAATGTGCTCGCCACCAAATACCTTAACGCCTAAGCGTTTCGATTCTGAGTCACGGCCGTTTCTTGTCGAGCCGCCGCCTTTTTTCTGTGCCATATCTTTCTCCTACCCTGAATTAGGCTTTAATCGTGTTAATCAGAATCTCAGTGAAATTCTGACGATGGCCTTGGTGCTTTTGATAATGCTTGCGACGGCGCATCTTAAAGATTGTCACTTTATCGTGACGTCCCTGGGAGACGACAGTGGCCATCACAGCTGCACCATTAACCAAT